>JAJAZI010000041.1 GCA_026785785.1 Microbacteriaceae bacterium | reverse complement strand
GCCGCCTACGCCTCGCACGTCGAGATCCCGTCGATGGCGAAGAAGGAGGAGTTCGAGGTCAAGTACATCCGTCGCATGACCGAGAACACCCTCGACATCACCACCACCGAGGGCAAGAAGGACTTCGTCCGCAACCTCGTCGCCTACAACGTGATCCTCGAGGGCATCTGGTTCTACTCGGGATTCATGGTGGCGCTGAGCTTCCGCCAGCGAAACCTGCTGCGCAACTTCGGTTCGCTCATGGACTGGGTCGTGCGTGACGAGTCGCTGCACCTCAAGTTCGGCATCAACCTGATCCTCACGGTTCTCGAAGAGAATGAAGACCTCCAGACCGAGGAATTCGCCGCCGAGATCAAGCAGATGATCCTCGACGCCGTTGCCCTCGAGGAGGAGTACAACCGGGACCTGCTGCCCGGCGGCATCCTCGGGCTCAACTCGAACTACATCAACCAGTACGTGAAGTACCTGGCGGACCGCCGGCTCGAGGAGCTCGGCTTCGAGCCGGAGTACAACGTGACCAACCCGGCGAAGTGGATGGCCGCGGCGAACGACACGCTGCAGCTCGTCAACTTCTTTGAGTCGACCAACACTTCGTACGAATCGAACGCGTCGGCCACGGTCGGCGCACGCTGAGGACCGCTCGACCACAACGCCCCCGCGGCTTCGGCCTCCCGGGGGCGTTCGTGCGTGCTGGCGCTACCGCTACCGGAATGCGCTCGCTTCTGGCACCCTGAATTGACGACGGGAGCCTGATGGACGCGAGGGAGTCATCGCCGGTGATCGTCGGGGTTGTTCACGACCAGCCGGATGCAGTGGTGCTCAGCGCCGTGGAGTTCGCGCGGCGCTTCGGTGCCGAACTCGTCTGCGCGAGCGTCGACCGCGGCCGGTACACCGTGCGGGAGCGCGAGGACGGCTCGGTCACCTCGTTGCCCATCGATCCCGATCTGCCCGACCTCGCGGTGGAGGAGTTCCCCGAGGACCTCGAGCGCCACCTCGCGACGCTGCTCGAGAACCGCGGCGTGCGCTGGTCGACCCGGATGCTCGCGGGCGATCCCGCGCACGCGCTCGGCCAGCTCGCCGACCGGCTCGGCGCGGCAATGATCGTCGTCGGAACACGCGAGGCTGGCTTGCGCGGCAGCATCCAGGAACTGCTCACCGGATCGGTCGCGGCCCACCTCGCGCACCGGCAGCACCGCCCCGTCGTGGTCATCCCGCTCGACCCGGTGCCGATCGACCGCGAGCTGCCGTGGGAGCAGGGCTGAGCCGGCTCGGCAGCGTCTCCGGGCGATTCGACCGGTGGACGCGCTTCGCGCCACCAGGCACCTGAAACACAGGGTTGCAGCTGGCGGCGGACTGGAACGCGCGACACCTACGCCGATTACGGCGCTCTGGCTGTTCGCACCCCGTCCGGGAGCGACCACCACTGCGTACTCGAAGCACTTCTGGTCGCAAGCCGCGTGTGTCACAGCGTGTGTCACAGCCCGCGCGGTCATGACTGAGCAACTCCGCGCGGCCGGCGGCCGGGCGGCCGGATGCGTCGAATACGGAGTAGTGGTCGTTCGCGGCCACGGCTGAGCAGCCACTACCGCGTACTCGGCGAGGTGTTAGGCGAGCAAGGGGGAAAGGCGAGCACGCAGGGAGAGGGGACAGAGGAGAGGGGAGAGGGGAGAGGGGAGTAAGCAGGGAGAGGGGAGAGGCGAGTAAGCCGGGAGAGGGAAAGGCGCGCCAAGTCCCGCCGTGGCTCAGTGCCCGGCGCCCAGCTGGCCGCCGAGACGCACCTGGATCGAGGTGCTCGCCTCGTTCCGGCCAACGATGACGGCACGTTTGCCGTGCTGCTCGTACTTGGTGGTGATCGCGTCGAGCGCGGCGACGGTCGAGGCGTCCCAGATGTGCGAGTTCGACAGGTCGATGACGACCCGCTGCGGGTCGTCGGCGTACTCGAACTGCGTTGTCAGGTCGTTGCTGGAGGCGAAGAACAGCTCACCGGTCACGACGTAGTACGCGGTCGGCACGGTTTCGCCGTCCGCCACCGTGCGCTCGACCGAGACGAAGTGGGCGACCCGCCGGGCGAAAAGCACCATGGCGAGGATGACCCCGGCGATGACGCCGATGGCGAGGTTGTGGGTAATCACGACGATGACGACGGTGGCAACCATGACGGCTGTCTCGCTCTTTGGCATCCGCTTCAGGGTCGAGGGGCGGATGCTGTGCCAGTCGAGCGTCGCGACGGAAACCATGACCATCACCGCGACGAGCGCCGCCATCGGGATGATCGAGACGACGTCGCCGAGGCCGACCACGAGAATCAGCAGGAACACCCCGGCGAGGAAGGTCGAGATGCGGGTGCGCGCGCCTGACGCCTTCACGTTGATCATCGTCTGGCCGATCATCGCGCATCCGCCCATGCCGCCGAACAGCCCGGAGAGCATGTTCGCGACCCCCTGGCCCCACGCCTCGCGGGTCTTGCGGGAGTGCGTGTCGGTGATCTCGTCGACGAGCTTCGCGGTCATGAGCGATTCGAGTAGCCCGACGAGCGCCATCGCGAGGGAGTAGGGCGCGATGATCTGGAACGTCTCCCAGTTCAGCGGCACGTCGGGGATGAACAGCTCGGGCAGGCTGCGCGGCAGCTCGCCCTGGTCTCCCACTGTGGGAACGGCGATCGCCATCGTGACGACGGCGACCGTGATGAGCACGATCGCGACGAGCGGGGCGGGCACGACCTTGGTCAGCCGCGGCATGACGACCATGATCAGGATGCCGACCGCGACGAGCGGATAGACGAGCCACGGCACCCCGATGAGGTGGGGGAGTTGGGCGGTGAAGATGAGGATCGCGAGCGCGTTGACGAACCCCACCATGACGCTGCGGGGGATGAAGCGCATGAGCTTTGCGACGCCGATGACGCCGAGCACCACCTGGAAGACACCGGCGAGAACGACCGTGGCGATGAAGTACTCCATGCCGTACTCGCGGGCCACGGGAGCGATGACGAGGGCGATCGCACCGGTCGCCGCGGTGATCATGGCAGGGCGGCCGCCGAGGAACGCGATCGACACGGCCATGACGAACGAGGAGAACAGCCCGACCCGCGGGTCGACCCCGGCGATGATCGAGAACGAGATCGCCTCGGGGATGAGGGCCATGGCGACCACGAGGCCGGCGAGCACCTCGCGGGTGAGCAGGCGCGGCGTGCGCAGCGCGGTCATCACCGACGGGTCTGCGCGGTAGCGGTCGGGCGCGTCGGTCTTCTGGACAATGGCCATGGGATTCTCCAGTAACGAGAGGGGATGCCGGATGGGAGGGGCGTCGCGCGCAGCGTTACGCGGAGAAGGGGAGGGCGACGGGCACAGCCGGTCGACATCCGAACTCTACCCTAACGTTAGGGTTGGATGTGAGACGCCGACGCGGCTGAAGGGACAACATGAGCGCGGATGCCCGCCGGGAGACGATGCGCATCGGCGAACTCGCCGACAAGACTGGACTGTCGCTTCGCACCATTCGTCACTACGACGACGTGGGCCTGCTCAAGGCATCCGGTCGAACCGAGGGCGGATTCCGGCTCTACAGCCACGACGACCTGGCCCGGCTCATGCTCATCCGACGCATGAAGCCACTCGGGTTCTCGCTGGAGGAAATGACCGATCTGCTCGGCGTCATCGACACGCTGCAGGCAAGCGCGCCGCGTTCCGATACCCTAGAGGTACGCTCCCGGTTGGATCGCTTCATCGATCAGGCCGTCGAACGCAGGCAGACGCTCGAGAGACAGCTCGAGATGGCCGACGAATTCCTGGATCTTCTCCGCCGCCAATAGTCAGCGCGCGATGCCATCGCGACCCGCGCAGTGGCCCAGATCGGCCCGGGCGGTTCGACGCCGCCCCCACAAACCCCGCAGTGAAATAAGGCCCGCGAAACGCCATGAGGCGTCGGGCAGACAATCCAAGAAACGAGCACCATGATCAACCACCACCACCTCGACCTGCCGTCACCGCCGAAGCTGCCCAAGGGGGGCCTCCGGGTCACCCCGCTCGGCGGACTCGGCGAGATCGGCCGCAACATGACCGTGTTCGAGCACCAGGGCAAGCTCCTGATTGTCGACTGTGGCGTGCTGTTCCCCGAGGACAACCAGCCCGGCATCAACGTGATCCTGCCCGACTTCAGCTCGATCCGGCACCGCCTCAACGACATCGTCGCGATCGTGCTCACCCACGGCCACGAGGACCACATCGGCGGCGTGCCGTACCTCATCAAGGAACGCAAGAACATCCCCGTGGTGGGCTCCAAGCTCACCCTCGCGTTCGTCGGCGCCAAGTTCCAGGAGGAGCGACTGTCGCCCCCCGTCGTCGAGGTTGCCGCGGGCGAGAAGCGCTCGTTCGGACCGTTCGACCTCGAGTTCATCGCCGTGAACCACTCCATCCCCGACGGTCTCGCGATCGCGATCCGCACCGAGGCGGGCCTCGTGCTGCACACGGGCGACTTCAAGATGGACCAGTTCCCGCTCGACAAGCGCATCACCGACCTCGGCGCCTTCGCCCGCCTCGCCGAGGAGGGCGTCGACCTCTTCCTCACCGACTCGACCAACGCCGAGGTCCCCGGATTCACGACCTCGGAAGAGGACATCCGCCCGGCGATCGACGCGGTGTTCCGCACGTCGCCGCGACGTATCGTCGTATCGAGCTTCGCGAGCCACGTGCACCGGATCCAGCAGGTGCTGGATGCCGCCGTCAAGAATGACCGCAAGGTTGCGTTCGTCGGCCGGTCGATGGTGCGCAACATGGGGATCGCCTCCGACCTCGGCTACCTCAACGTGCCTCAGGGCCTCGTCGTCGACCTCAAGACCCTCGAGAAGCTCCCCGACGACAAGATGGTGCTTGTCTGCACCGGCTCTCAGGGCGAGCCGATGGCGGCCCTGTCTCGCATGGCCAACCGCGAGCACATCATCGAGATCGGCGACGGCGACACCGTGCTGCTCGCGAGCTCGCTCATCCCCGGCAACGAGAACGCGATCTACCGCGTCATCAACGGACTCATCCGCTGGGGTGCGAACGTCGTGCACAAGGGCAACGCGAAGGTGCACGTCTCGGGCCACGCGAGCGCCGGCGAGCTCGTCTACTGCTACAACATCGTCAAGCCGCGCAACGTCATGCCCGTCCACGGCGAATGGCGCCACCTCACAGCGAACGCCGAGCTCGCCGTGCGCACCGGCGTGCCGGAGGACCGCGTGATCATCGCGGAGGACGGCGTCGTCGTCGACCTCGTGAACGGCCGCGCGTCGATCGTCGGCAAGGTCAAGGCGGACCTCGTGTTCGTCGACGGCATGTCGATCGGCGTGGCCTCGGAGGAGGCGCTCAGTGACCGCCGCATGCTCGCCGAAGACGGCGCAATCACGATCCTCGGCATCCTTGACACCAAGACGGGCCTGCTCGCCGAGCCGATCGAGTTCTTCGCGCGCGGCTTCGCGCACGACGACGAGTGGATCCGCGGCGCGACGAAGGCGATCGACGACGCGATCGTGGCGGCGAACCAGAGCAAGCGCGTGGACGGCGCCGCGCTCGAGGTGCTGCTGACCCGCACGATGAACCGCTGGATGCAGCGCAAGTACCGCCGCACACCAGTGATCACGTCGATCGTCGTCGACGCCTGATCCGAGCATCCATAACGGGAGAGAAACCATGAGTGCGGTCGAAACGAGGGACGGCGTCGACAACCTGCGGGTTCTCGACGAGGCCCTCAAGCGGCGAACCATCGCCGTGATCTCCCATCCGGATGCCGGAAAGTCCACCCTCACCGAGGCGCTGCTGCTGCACGCGCACGCCATCGGTGAGGCCGGGGCCACCCACGGCAAGGCAGGCCGGCGGGCGACCGTGTCGGACTGGATGACGATGGAGAAGGAACGCGGAATCTCGATCAGCTCCGCGGCGATCCAGTTCACCCACCGCGACACGATCATCAACCTCGTCGACACCCCCGGCCACGCTGACTTCTCGGAGGACACCTATCGCGTGCTCGCCGCGGTGGATGCCGCGATCATGCTCGTTGACGCCGCCAAGGGCCTCGAGGCTCAGACCATGAAGCTCTTCGAAGTGTGTAAACGCCGCGGCATCCCGCTCATCACGATGATCAACAAGTGGGACCGTCCCGGTGGCGACGCCCTCGCCCTGATGGACGAGATCGAGAAGCGCACCGGCCTCTTCCCGACGCCGCTCACCTGGCCGGTCGGCGAGTCGGGGGATTTCCGCGGACTCGTCGATTGCGACAGCGGGCAGTTCGTGCGCTTTCACCGCACCGCCGGGGGAGCGACCATCGCCAGCGAGGAGATGATCCCGGCCGACGACGCGACCGCGATCGCCGGACCCGCGTGGCAGACCGCGGTCGAGGAGACCGGCCTGCTGCGCGAGGAGGGGCACCGTCACGACGAGTCGCTCTTCCTCTCCGCCGCATCGACCCCCGTGCTGTTCGGTGCCGCGGCGCTCAACATCGGCGTGCGCCAGTTGCTCGACACCCTCGTCGATCTCGCTCCGTCCGCCGAGGCCCGCGCCGACACCTCCGGCGTGCGCCGGGCGGTGAACTCCGCCTTCTCCGGGTTCGTGTTCAAGGTGCAGTCCGGAATGGACTCCAACCACCGCGACCGGGTGGCTTTCGTTCGCGTCTGCTCCGGCGTGTTCGAGCGCGGGATGACCGTGACCCACGAGCCGAGCGGCCGCCCGTTCGCGACCAAGTACGCCCAGCAGATGTTCGGCAAGGACCGCGAGACCGTCGACACGGCGTGGCCGGGCGACATCGTCGGCCTCATCAACGCCACCGCGCTGCGCCCCGGGGACACCCTGTTCATGGGCGGCCCGGTCGTCTACCCGCCGATGCCGAGGTTCCAGCCCGAGCACTTCCGGGCCGCGCGTTCGACCGACAGCAGCAAGCACAAGCAGTTCCGCAAGGGCATCGAGCAGCTCGACCACGAGGGCGTCATCCAGGTGCTGCACTCCGACCGGCGCGGCGACCAGACTCCGATCCTCGCGGCCGTCGGCCCGATGCAGTTCGAGGTCGCGACCGAGCGGATGGCGAACGAGTACCGCGCGCCGATCGCGTTCGACACGCTGCCGTACACGGTCGCCTGCCTGATCGACGCGGAGACGGCGAAGGTGCTCGCGAAGCACTCCTCGACCGAGGTGACGATGGCCTCCGACGGCCGGCTCATTGCGCTGTTCGCCAACGAGTGGAAGCTCCGGACGCTACGGCGCGAGCATCCGGAACTCACCCTCGACTCGATCTCCGCCGAGTAGCCCTCGTTCCTTTCATCATTCAGGAGTGACGGCCTGGTCGGGCTTTCATTATTCAGGAGTTCAGGCTGCTGCCGGGCTGCAGGATTCAGGAGTTCGGCCGGGCAGGGAGGCGGCTCGCGATCTAGTGCCGCCGTCTGGCCCGCGATTGCTGGGCCGCAGGCGGCAACCCGAGTTCGACTAGTTGGAAACTCCTGAATGATGACAGCCGTTGCTGCCCGTCACTCCTGAATAGTGACCGCTGGCCACACCGGTCACTCCTGAATAATGAAAGGGAGGCGGTCCGTCAGCGTGGGGCCATCCGGATCGCGCCGTCGAGGCGGATCGTCTCGCCGTTGAGCATCGGGTTGCGCACGATGTGCTCGACGAGCGCGGCGTACTCGTCCGGCCTGCCGAGCCGGGCCGGATGCGGGACCTGCGCCCCGAGGGAGTCGCGCGCAGCCTGGGGCAAGCCAGCCATCATCGGCGTCTCGAAGATTCCCGGCGCGATCGTCACCACCCGGATGAGGTGTTGCGCGAACT
>JAJAZI010000040.1 GCA_026785785.1 Microbacteriaceae bacterium | reverse complement strand
CGTCGAGGCTGCTCGGCCCGCACGTGCGCCAGCACGTCGAGAACATCTACGCCCTCGTGCGCATCGCCGACGAGATCGTCGATGGGGCAGCGGATGCTGCGGGGGCCGACCACGGCACCGTCGCGCGCATTCTCGACGAACTCGAGCGCGACACCGACGAGGCGATGCTCACCGGCTACAGCGCCAACCTCGTCGTTCACGCCTTCGCGCTGACCGCGCGCGACACCGGTTTCGGCACCGAGCTCACCGCGCCGTTCTTCGCGTCGATGCGGGCCGACCTCAGCGCGACCGAGCACGACCAGGCGAGTTTTGAGGCCTATGTCTACGGCTCGGCGGAGGTCGTCGGGCTCATGTGCCTCAAGGCGTTCCTCGACGGTATGCACGTGACCGCCGTCGACGAGGCCACCATGGGAGCCGGAGCGCGCCGGCTCGGAGCCGCCTTCCAGAAGGTCAACTTTCTGCGCGACCTCGCCGCGGACTTCGAGCAGCTCGGCCGCAGTTACTTCCCCGGCGTCGACGTCGCCTCGTTCACCGAGGTCGACAAGGTGCGCCTGCTCGACGACATCGACGCCGACCTGGCCGTCTCCGCGAGCGTGATCCCGATGCTGCCGAAGTCGTCGCGGCGTGCGGTGGCGCTGGCTCAAGGCCTTTTCGCGGAACTGTCTGCCAGACTGCGAGCGACACCGGCCGACCGGCTTGTGCGCTCCCGGGTGCGTGTGCCGAACCCGGTGAAACTGAGGATCGCGGCCGTGGCCGCATCGGGCCGAGTGCCACGAATCGAAAGGGTTGCCAGATGAGCAGCATCATCGTCATCGGCGGGGGAATCAGCGGCCTCGCCTCCGCGGCGCTGCTCGCGCGCGAGGGCCACCAGGTCACCCTGCTCGAGGGCCGCGACGAGGTCGGCGGCCGCGCCGGATCGTGGGACCACGAGGGCTTCCGATTCGACCTCGGCCCCAGTTGGTACCTCATGCCCGAGGTCTTCGACCACTTTTACAAGCTGCTCGGCACGAGCGCGGCGGAGCAGCTCGACCTCGTGACCCTCGACCCCGGCTACCGGGTGCTTTTCGAGGGCCAGCAGTCGATCAACATCACCTCCGACCGGGAGAAGAACCTCGAGATCTTCGAGGCCATCGAGCCCGGTTCGCGCGTGCGCATGGAGCAGTACCTCGCCTCGGCCTACGACACCTACGAGATCGCCAAGAAGCGGTTCCTGTACACGAGCTTCGCCGACCTGCGACCGCTGATGCGCAGGGACGTGCTCTCCCGGCTGGGCAAGCTCGCCCGACTGTTGCTGCAGCCACTGTCGACGCTCGCCGCGAAGACCGTCAAGGACGACCGTCTGCGGCAGATCCTTGGCTTCCCTGCCGTGTTCCTCGGCTCCTCGCCCTTCATCACGCCGAGCATGTACCACCTGATGAGCCACCTCGACCTCGCCGACGGCGTGCTCTACCCGATGGGCGGGCTGATCAAGCTCATCGACAGCATCGAGGAGCTCACCCGCGAGCAGGGAGTCACGATCATCACGGGGGCGCGGGTCACCCGCATCCTCATCGACACCTCCCAGCCCGGCAAGCCGACGGCCGCCGGCGTCGAATACACGGATACCTCGGGCACGCCACAGGCGCTCGAGGCCGACATCGTCGTGTCGGCCGCCGACCTGCACCACACCGAGACCACCCTGCTGCCGCGCGAGCTGCAGACCTACCCGCAGGAGTACTGGGACAAGCGCACCCCCGGCCCGGGCGCGCTGCTGCTCTACCTCGGCGTCGAGGGCAGGCTGCCCGAGCTCGAGCACCACAACCTGCTCTTCACGAAGGATTGGAAGAAGGGCTTCGACGCGATCTTCGGCGATACCCCCTCGATCCCGAACCCCGCCTCGCTCTACGTCTGCAAGCCGAGCGGCGTCGATCCGACGGTCGCCCCACCCGGCTACGAGAACCTCTTCGTGCTCGTGCCGATCCCCTCCGACCCGAGCATCGGGCGCGGGGAGATCGACGGAGACGGCGACCCGCGGATCGAGGCTGCCGCCGACCACGTGATCGAGCAGATCGCCAGCTGGGCCGGCATCCCCGACCTCGCCGACCGCATCGTCGTGCGCCGCACGATGGGCCCGGGCGACTTCGCCGCCGACCTCAACTCCTGGCGCGGCACCCTGCTCGGGCCCGCGCACACCCTGAGGCAGAGCGCCCTGTTCCGGGCCGGCAATGTGAGCAAGAAGGTCGACGGCCTGTTCTACGTCGGCGGGTCCACGATTCCCGGGATCGGCCTGCCGATGTGCCTCATCAGCTCGGAGGTGCTGCTCAAGCGGCTGCGCGGCGACGTGTCGACCGAGCCGCTGCCCGAGCCGCTGGTCAGCTCGCTCGTGGCGTCGGCCCCGGAATCCGACCGCCGCTAGCCGCGTGGGAATCCTCTACCTCACCGCGCTCGCCATCGCCCTCACCGGCATGGTCATGCTCGACCGCCGCTTCGGCCTGTTCTTCTGGGCGGACGCGCGCCGGGCCGCCATTGTGCTCGCGGCCGGGGTCGTGTTCTTCCTGATCTGGGACGTGCTCGGCATCGGGCTCGGCATCTTCTTCCGCGGCGAGACCTCGTTCATGACAGGGATGGTGATCGCGCCGGAGCTGCCGATCGAGGAGGTCTTCTTCCTCGCCCTGCTTTGCTACCTGACGATGAACGCATATGCCGCGGCGGGGCGCATTCTGGGTCGACGGATGCCGGCCGGCCGGCGCGGGGCCGCGTCGTGACCTACTGGGCGCTCAACGCATTCTTCCTCGGCGCCGTCGCGGTCGTCGCGGTGCTGGCGATCCTGCGCGCGCGGCGGCTGGAGGGGAACGACACTGGGCGCGGCGTTGCTGGGCGCGGCGTTGCTGGGCGCGGCGTTGCTGGGCGCGGCGTCGCTGGGCGCGGCGTAGCCTGGCCCGCCGTCGGGATCACCGCGGCGGTGCTGCTGGGGATGACCGCGGTCTTCGACAACATCATGATCGGCGTCGGCCTCGTCGGCTACGACGAAAGCCTCATCTCCGGGGCGTTCATCGGCATCGCCCCGCTCGAGGACTTCGCCTACACGGTGGCCGCGGTGGTGCTGCTACCGTCGCTGTGGGCGCTGCTTCCGGTGGCGCCGGGATCGGCATCCGCTCGGACTGATTCCGCGCCGGCCTCGCCCTCGCCCTCGGGAGGGGACGCATGACCGCACTTCGCACCACGACCGTGCTGAGGAGCCTGTTCGTGTCGTCGCGGCCGCTCAGCTGGGTGAACACGGCGTTCCCCTTTGCGGCGGCATACTTCGTGACGACGCGCGAGATCGACCTGCTGCTCGTGCTCGGCACGATCTACTTCCTGATTCCGTACAACCTCGCGATGTACGGCATCAACGACGTGTTCGACTACGAGTCCGACCTGCACAACCCGCGCAAGGGCGGCCTTGAGGGCGCGCTGCTCGACCCGCGGGTGCACCGGGTGACGCTCGTGGCTTCGGTTGCGACGAACATTCCGTTTCTGGTATATCTGTTCGCTGTGGGCTCGCCGCTGTCCGCGCTCGTGCTCGCCGTGAGCGTGTTCGCGGTCATCGCCTACTCCGCCCCGCGGCTTCGGTTCAAGGAGCGTCCGTTCCTCGACTCGCTCACCTCGAGCACGCACTTCGTCTCGCCGGCGGTGTTCGGCCTCGTGATCGCCGGGGCGGCCTTCACGCCGCAGCTCGTCGCGATCCTCGTCGCCTTCTTCCTCTGGGGTCTCGCCTCGCACGCGTTCGGCGCGGTGCAGGATGTGGTGGCCGACCGCGAGGGTGGCATCGCGTCGACCGCGACTGTGATCGGGGCCCGAGCGACGGTGCGCCTGGCGTTCGTCGAGTATGTACTCGCGAGCATCTTGCTCCTGACGATCGGGCTGCCGGGCGCGATCGCGGCGGTGCTCGCGGTGCCCTACGCGCTGAGCGTGCTGCCGTTCTGGTCGATCGCGGATGCCGATGCCGGCAGGGCGAACCGCGGCTGGAAGCGGTTCCTCTGGTTCAACTTCGTGAGCGGCTCCGTGGTGACGATGCTGCTGATCGAGTGGGTGCTGCCGTAGCGGTGCCCGCCGGTGGCCCGGTTTCGGGCTGTGCTCGCCGCCCGTGCGGTTGTTGTTCAGCGACGTGGTTGCGAATCGCACGCACGCGACTCAGCAACGACCCCGCAAACTGCCGGAGGGACGCAGAAGCCGCTGGTTGAGCAGGTGGCGCAGCGACCGTGTCAAAACCCGCCCGTCAGCCCTGCTCCGCGCGCCGCTCGCCCGGTTCGGTCCAGCCGAGGTTGCGCGACATCCGCTCGAGGGACCGCATCGTCACGTCGTACTCCTCGTCGCTGAGGCCCTGCGACAGGTCGGCACGGATGCGGGCGACGACTTCGGAGATTCGCTCGAACGCCGTCTCGCCGCGCGGAGTCAGCGCGAACCCGCTCGGGGAGGCGGCCACCCAGTCGCTCTCGACGAGCTCGTCGATCTCGCCCGCCGTGGTGCCGTCGGTGCCGAGGAACGGGGAGAGGGCGTCGTCCAGCTCATCCCGCGTCGCCGGGCCGCGCCCGAGCAGGTTGAGCAGCTGCCACTGCCGCCGAGTCACCCCGTGCTCGTCGAGCGTGCCGTCGAAATGCTCGTCGATGAGACGGTCGACAAGCTTGAGCCAGTATCCGATCGGACGTTGATCAGTCATACCCCCAGCGTACGAGATGCCGCTTTCATAATTCAGGAGTGGACAGTGGCAAAGTTGATGAAAATGTGCGGGTGCCGCCAGCATCCGCCGTCCGAAGGCTCGCAGCGCCCGAAATCGTCGCCCACGCCCGCCTCACCTCCTGAATGATGACAGCTGCCCGCGTCGCCTCCTGAATGATGACAGCGTCAGGTCACGCGGCGGGGAAAGAGCCGCAGGATCGCGCGGATGCCGATGAAGACCTCGATCGCGGCGGCTGGCCGCAGTAAGGCTGACCGGGGCACATCCAGCATCCGCCCCTTCGTGATGCTCGCGGCGGCGATCGCGACCACGGGCGCGGCCCACGCGGCGAAGGTCAGCGCCTTCACGGTGCGGCTCGGTTCGTGCCGCACGATGAACCAGGTCCAGAAGGCGGTGTCGGCGAGGAAGTCGGCTTGGGTGCCGAACGGGGTGACGGCACCGGTGGCGCGGGCGATCCTGCCGTCGGCGAAGTCCGTCGCAAGCGAGATGACGGGGAGCGAGCGGCCGAGGCGGGCGTCGAGCGCCGGCAGATTACCGCGGATGAGGGTGAGCGCGTTCGGGATGCCGATCGACCGGCGGTCTCCGAGCATGCCCAGGTGGGTCACCGCCATGATCCAGCTGACGGCGATCCAGACGAGTCCGCGCCGGTTCGAGAGGGCGCCCATCACGACGTGGATCAGCGTCGACTCGAGCAGCGGCCGCGGATTGATCCGCGCCTGATGCACCGAGCGCAGGGTCGCGAGCGCGATGAAGCGAGCCCAGGCGCTCGGCCGCCACTTGCCGTCGCTCAGCACTGCGAGCAGCGAGTTGCTCGCGTCGCGGCTGGCCGCCGCGTTGATCCGATCCTGCTGAGCCGGCATCCGGAGTTAGTCGATGCGGGCGGGCCGCGGCTTGACCGGCAGCATCAGGAGCAGACCCGCGAGGAGGACGAGAACGATGCCAACGATGCCGAACCGGGTATCGCCGGTCACCATGACGAACAGGCCGAACAGGCCGGGCGCGAGGAAGCTCACCGCGCGACCCGTCGTGGCGTAGAGGCCGAAGATCTCGCCCTCGCGGCCGGGAGGGGTGATCCGGGCGAGGAAGCTGCGGCTCGAGGACTGCACCGGGCCGACGAAGAGGGTCAGCAAGAGCCCGGCGACCCAGAATCCGGACTTCGCATCGCCGACGAACAACACCGCGGAGCCGGCGATCACGAGTCCGGCAAGCGAGGCGATGATGATGGCCTTCGCGCCCACCTTGTCGTCGAGGTAGCCGCCGATGAACGTGCCGATTCCGGCGACGACGTTCGCCGCGACGCCGAAGATGAGCACCTCGGCGAAGCTGAAGCCGAAGACCTGGGCGGCGATGATGGCGCCGAGCGTGAACACCCCGGCGAGGCCGTCGCGGAACACCGCGCTCGCGAGCAGGAAGAGGAGCACCTGTGGGCTCTTCCTGGCGAGCAGCCGGATGGTGCGGAACAGCAGCACGTAGCTGCCGAAGAAGCTCACCCGGTTCTCGCGAACCCGCGCGGGGATCTCGGGCACCGCGATCAGCACGGGGAGCGCGAAGACCGCGAACCACAGAGCGGCGACGACGATCGCGATCCGGATGTCGAGGCTGCCGCCGTCGGTTCCGCTGGGGAGGCCGAGGAGGCCGCCGCTGCCGATGCCGGCCACGCCGCCGATGAAGACGAGGAGCAGCAGCACGAGCAGCACGATCCCGCCGACGTAGCCCATGCCCCAACCGAATCCGGAGACGCGGCCCACCGTCGCCGGTGTCGAGACCTGCACGAGCATCGCGTTGTAATTGACGCTCGCGAACTCGAAGAAGATGTTGCCGGCGGCCAGCAGTGCGGCGCCGAGGTAGATGTAGCTCGGCACCGGCGCAACGAAGAACATCGCGGCCATTGCGAGCACGACGAGGCCCGTGTTGATGGCGAGCCAGAGCTTGCGCCGACCGGAGCCGTCGGAGCGCTGCCCGAGTATCGGCGCGAGGAGGGCGATGAGCACCCCGGCGATCGTCAGCGCCCCGGCGACGACGCGGGCGCTTGCGGCCTCCGCGGCCTGCTCGCCCTGGGCTGCCAGGATGCCGGGATCGAAGAACAGGCTGCTCGCGAGGTAGGTGCTGAAGACGAAGGTCGTGACGACGGCGTTGAACGAGGCGGAGCCCCAGTCCCACAGCGCCCAGGCGCGCACCCGGCTCTTCGGCACCGGCGTGTCGTCCATGAGGCTCTGCCCGACCGTGTTGACGGCGTCGTCGTCTGAGGGGAAGGGGGGCTCCGGCTGGCTGCTGTTAGCGGAAGACGCGTCGCTCATGATTCAGAGGGTAGTGCGCCCGGGCGAACGCAGGGGGATGCGCCGCTCGTGAATCAGGGGAGAGTCCCCGTGACGGCGTGGATGTGCCCGCCCCGGAGCACGGTGTGCTCGGCATCCGCCGCCTCCCGCTCGAGCGCCTGCCACGGCCGCGCGGTGATGTCAGCACCCCCGGCCGCGCAGGCGAGCCGGGCGAGCGGGGCGAAGACCGCCGCGGCGCCGGTCGGGAGCGCCATATCGACGATCCCCGCCCGTCCACCGGGCCGCACCACGGCACGGATGAGCGCCCAGGCCGGCATCCAGTCGTCGAACACGCTCATCGCGTAGCTCGAGAACGCCGCATCGAACCGCGACCGGCCACCCTCGCGCAGCGCGATCGAGGTGATCTGCGCCGGGTTGAGCAACAGCGCGTCCGCTTCGAGCAGCGACACGTTGGACCAGCCGTGGCTCCGCACCCGGTCGCTGGCGACGGCCAGCATCGACGAGCTCCGGTCGAGGCCGATCACGTGCCCCTCCGTGCCCACCCGCTCGAGAAGCAGTGGCAGGTTGAGCCCGGTGCCGCAGCCGAGGTCGAGCACGATGTCGCCGCGTTGGAGCCGCAGCGCGTCGATGCCCGCGACCCGACCGGCGCGATAGACGAGGTGCTCGCCGGAGAGCACGTCGTAGAGCCGCGCCCCGGCCGTGTATCGCTTCACCATTCGTTTCCCCGCGCCAGCTTCGAAGTCCGCGCAGATCAGGCGGTTACGCTGCCCAGTATGGGAGAACGTGCTGAATGGCAACTGGTCGTCATCGGCGGGGGCTCGGCGGGCCTCGTCGCGAGTCGCACGGCCGCGAGCTTTGGCGCGGACACGCTGCTGATCGAGGCGGACCGCCTCGGCGGCGAGTGCCTCTGGACCGGCTGCGTGCCGTCGAAGTCGCTCATCGCCGCGGCATCCGCCCTCACGATCGCGCGCAGCTCCCCGCACCTCGGGGTGGAGACGGATGCCGTTCGGCTCGACTTCGCCGCGGCCATGCGGCACGTGCACGGCGCGATGCACACGATCGCCCCCGTGGATTCGCCCGAGGTGCTCGCGCTCGCCGGGGTCGAGGTGCTGAGCGGACACGCTCGCTTCACCGGCTCGCGGTCGCTGAATGTCGACGGGCGGGAGATCAGATTCGGGCAGGTCATCATCGCCACGGGAGGCTCGCCCGCCGTGCCGAAGATCGACGGCATCGGCAGCGTCGAGGTACTGACGAGTGCAACGGTCTGGGATCTCACCGAGCTGCCCGAACGCCTCGTCGTGCTCGGCGGCGGGGCTATCGGATGCGAGATCGCGCAGGCGATGGCGCGGTTCGGGTCTGACGTGACGCTCGTGCATCGCGGGGACCGGCTGCTGGCCAAGGAGGAGCCGCGCGCGAGCGCGATCGTGCGGGCGGCGCTCGAGGCCGACGGGGTCATCGTGCTCACCGGACGCCAGGGCACCTCGATCTCCGGCGACGGCCGCGGCCTCGGCGGCGCGGTGACCCTCGACGATGGCAGCGTCGTGCCGTTCGACGCGATCCTCGCCGCGATCGGCCGGGCGCCCAACACTGGCTCGCTCGACGCGAACCGGGCCGGCGTGGAACTCGACGAGGTCGGCAACGTGGTCGTCAACGCGCGGCTGCGCACCGCGAACCCGCGCATCTGGGCGGCCGGCGACGTGACGGCCCTGCCCAAGTTCACCCACACGGCTGGCGTCAACGGCAGCATCGCCGCATCGAATGCGGTGCTCGGGCTGTCGCGCACGGTGGATTCCGTCGCGGTGCCGCGGGTGACGTTCACGCATCCGGAGGTCGGCTCGGTCGGCGTAGTGCAGGCGGATGCTGCCGCGAAGGGCCTCATCGCACGCACGATCGATCACGAGCACCTCGACCGGGCGATCGCCGAGGGAGCGACAGGCGGCTACACGCAGCTTCTCGTAGACAAGAGAGGGCGCGTGCGCGGCGCGACGATCGTCGGCCCGCGGGCGGGGGAGAGCCTCGGCGAGGTGAGCCTCGCGATTTCCCGCGGCCTCACGACGAGCGACATCGCGTCGACGACGCACGCGTACCCGACCTTCAGCGACGCCGTCTGGAACGCCGCCGTCGCCGATGTGCGGGCCAGGCTCAACCAGGGCGCGACCAAGGTGGTGACGAGGGCGCTGTGGCGGCTGCGCCGGTGGCACCTGCGCTGAGCCTGGTGTTCTCCGGTGCCTGGTGCCGGGCGTTTGGTGCCGGGCGTTTGGTGCGTGGCGTCGCGTGGCGTTTGGTGCGTGGCGCCGCGTGGCGTTTGGTGCGTGGCGCGTGTCGTCAAAGTCGGATTCGAGTCGCGTTGCGAGTCGCGTGACGCACACCGGCGGGCACCGAACCCTGTGAGCGGTTGCCGGTTCCGTCGTTAGCGACAGTGGCGGCCGAGCTTCGCTGGGTGAGTCGAGTCCCGCCGGTTGGACAGGTCGCTCGGCGACAGTGTCGAAACCGGGAAGGTTTGGACACCCCGCCCGGGTGCGCGGCTCAGCCGGCACACACGCGCGGGCATGCATGCGTGCCTGGGCTTGCTGCTCAACCGGCATACATACGCGCCCGGGCGCGCTGCTCAGGCGGCAGGAGTGCGCCGAATACGGAGTAGTGGCTGTTCCGACGCGCCGGGGAGCGACCACTACTGCGTACTCGGCGCACCTGCGCGGCTCAGCGCAGGCTGCGGTAGCCGACGATGATGCGCTGCACGGCGCTCGCCGCCACGAACACGGCCCAGACGACGGCGATCTGCCACGCGAGAAACGGCACAATGAGCCACACGCTGTGCACGATGATGGTCTCGGTTCCCTCGGCGATGCGGCCGAGGAACGAGAGCGAGCGCCCGTCATCGATGCGCCGCCCAGTGCGCTCGGCGATCGACGAGAACGCGAGGAACGCGGTGCCGTTGACGTAGTAGGTGAGAAGCACGAGAGCGAACGGCCACCAAGGGGCGTCGAATGCGACGCTCGCGCCGACGGCGACCCCGAAGACGGTGGCCCCGTAGACGACGAAGTCGCTCACGATATCGAGGAATCCGCCCGCCTCGCTCGAGCCGCCGGCTCTGCCCGCACCGCTCGAGCCGCCGGCTCCGGCGACCTCGCTCGAGCGCCGCAGCCGGGCGAGCGACCCGTCGAGTCCGTCGAGGATGCGGGAGACGAGCCAGAGCACGAGGGCGGGCCACCACAGGGTGAGGGCAGCGGCGCCCGCACTCGCAAGTCCGAGCACGAGGCCGGCGACGGTGAGGCGGTCGGGGCTGATCCAGGGCCGGTCGATCGCGGCGGCGACCGAGGTGAGCGGCGGATCGATCAGGCGGCGGATGCGGGAGTCAAGCATCCGGCCCCCTCGGCTGTGGGGCGGGAATCGGAACGGCGGCGGTGGACGTCGGGGGGACGGAGACCGAGGTACCGGACGCCCGGTCAGAGCCAGACGCCGCCGTGCGCGCCGCCGCGCCGCGCCGCCGCATCCGGATCCCGACGATCACGCCTGCGATGCTCAGCGCGCCCAGGGTGCCGAGAGCGAGGTAGAGCCCGGGGCCGGGCTCGAAGCCGAAACCGCCGACCGCGACGAAGGCGAGCGTGCCGGGGATGATGCCGAGCATCGTGCCGATCGAATAGTCGCGCCGGCGCACGGCGGTGAGGCCCGCGGTGTAGTTGATCACGGTGAACGGCAGCACGGGAATGAGGCGCGCGCCGATGATGCCGGCGAGGCCGTGGCGGCGGAGGACCGCGTCGATGCGCTCGACCCTCGCCCCGGTGAACCGCTCGACTGCCTCGCGGCCGAGGCCCCGACCGATGCCGAACGCGAGCGCCGCGCCGAGGAGCGCGCCGAGGTAGACCAGGAGCGCACCGAGCGCGAAGCCCCAGACGACCCCGGCCGCGATGCTGAGCACATTCTTCGGCACGGGGGTCAGGGTCACCAGGCCGTAGGCCACGGCGAAGGCGATCGCGCCGGGCCAGCCGGCGGCATCCGCGGTCGACCGGATCTCGTCCAGGCCGGGCAGCGGCACGACGACCCCAACCACAACGGCCACGGTGACGAACACCACAAAGGCGGCGAGCTTCACGAGAGCCCTGCGGCGAGCGGTCGTGGCGACACGGTCGTTCACGTCGAACCTCCGCCGAACCTCAGAAAACCTGGTGGGTGGCTTACTGTATCCGAGTGATCTGTTCGGTCTAGCGCCACGCATGAGCACCCGCAACGACCGAGCATCACCTTCAAGGAGCCGAACTCGTGACCCACTCTTCCTTTCGCCGTCGGATTCGGCTGAAGAGCAGCGCGGCGATCATCGCTGCGGGCCTCCTTGCCCTCACCGGATGCTCCGCGCCGAACTCCGAGGCCGCGACGAACGATTTCGCCAGCTGGGACGAGGTCATGAGTGCCGCCCAAGGCCAGACCGTGCAGCTGTGGATGTACGGCGGCGACGAACAGGGCAACGCCTACGTCGACGACGTACTTGTCCCCGCCGTCGCCGAGGAGGGCGTCACGCTCGAGCGCGTTCCGGTGACCGACACCGCCGATGCCCTCAACCGGGTGCTCTCCGAACTGCAGGCCGGCCGCACCGACGACGGCACGGTCGACCTGATCTGGGTCAACGGCGCCAACTTCTCCACCGGCAAGGAGGCCGGGGCGTGGTTGTGCGACTGGACGAGCCTGCTGCCGAACATGGACAGG
>JAJAZI010000039.1 GCA_026785785.1 Microbacteriaceae bacterium | reverse complement strand
GTACGCCGCGACCGCTGCGACGCTTCCGATGATCGACACGTAGAAGAGGGTGTAGACGCGGCGCTCGGCCTGCTTCGCCTTCTTCGGGTCGAGGTCGGTGACCCGCGGGCGGTGCGGCGGCAGGCCGGGGTTGACGAACGCGTCGGAGACCTCGACGGCCGTGCCTGACGTGACACGACTCGATTCGATCCTGTCGACAGCCGAGCCGGCAGCGGCGGATTTCTCGCCGGTGTCGTGCTGTGCCATGGTCTTCCCCTTCGATTGCTGCGCTGTATGTAGTGAATTGCGGGGAAGGGCTAATTGGCCTTCGACGCGATCCAGATCGTGACGCCAACCAGGGCGCCGAGGCCGAAGATCCAGATGAAGAGACCTTCGGAGACCGGTCCGAGGCTTCCGAGATCTGCTCCGCCCGGAGACGGATTGTTCTCGAGATACTGAAGATATGTGATGATGTCGGCTTTTTCCTGAGGAGACAGGTTGAGGTCGCTGAACACCGGCATGTTCTGCGGGCCGGTGACCATGGCCTCGTAGACGTGCACCGGTTCGACGCCGCTCAGGGCCGGGGCGTACTTGCCCTCGGTGAGCGCGCCGCCGGCTCCGGCGACGTTGTGGCACATCGCACAGTTCACGCGGAACAGCTCGGCG
The DNA here is from genome assembly GCA_026785785.1 of Microbacteriaceae bacterium. Lineage (GTDB taxonomy): Bacteria > Actinomycetota > Actinomycetes > Actinomycetales > Microbacteriaceae > Marisediminicola. The sequence goes on along the minus strand of JAJAZI010000039.1, from coordinate 2,766 downwards.
CCCAGGGTGGCGTCGCCGTCGCCCTGCAGGTAGCGCTCGTCGGGAATCGCCGGTCCCGGCGCGAGGGAGGCCACGTAGGCCGCCATCGCGAGAGTCTGCTCCTCGGTGAACTGCGGTGGCTTCTTCTGGCCCTGAGGACCGCTCGCCGCGAGCGGCATGCGGCCGGTGTCGACCTGGAAGTGCACGGATGCCGCACCGACGCCGTAGAGGCTCGGTCCTGCTTCGGTGCCGGCGGCGCTGAGTCCGTGGCAGGTTGCGCAGTTGGCGGCGAAGAGTTTCTGGCCCTCGTTGACCATGGTCTGCGTCACCGCGGTGTTCGTCTCGGCCGATGCGGTCGAGCTGAACATCGCGTAGGCGCCACCGGTCGTCAGGAGTCCGACGAGGATGAGGGCGACTGTCGCGATGGGATGGCGCCGGCCCGACGTGCGGCCGTTCGAGTTGCCTCGGGCTTGCGAGGAGAGTGTGCGCATGCTGAGCGGGTTCCTGATCCTATTTGAGTACGTAGATGACCAGGAAGAGCCCGATCCAGACGACGTCGACGAAGTGCCAGTAGTAGGAGACGACGATCGCGCGCGTCGCTTCCCGGTGCCCGAAGTTCTTCACGCTGAACGCGGTGCCGATGACGATCAGGAAGGCGATGAGCCCTCCGATCACGTGAGCGCCGTGGAACCCGGTCGTGATGTAGAACGCGGAGCCGTAGGAGTTGGCGCTGATCGTCAGGCCCTCGCTCACGAGCACCGCGTACTCGTAGATCTGGCCGGTGACGAACACGGCCCCCATGGCGTAGGTGAGGAAAAACCACTCGACCATGCCCCACTGGGAGATCTTCCAGCCGGTTGCTCTGGGCTGCAGGCGCTCGGCTGCGAAGACACCGAACTGGCAGGTCACGGAGGACAGCACCAGGATGATCGTGTTGGTCAGCGAGAACGGGATGCTGAGAAGCCCCGCCTCCGATTCCCACAACTCCGGCGAGGTGGAGCGGAGGGTGAAGTAGATCGCGAACAGTCCGGCGAAGAACATGACTTCGCTGCCGAGCCAGACGATGGTGCCCACCGCGACAACGCTGGGGCGATTGACGACTGGAGCCCCGACAGAGCGGGAGAGAGAAGTTGTGGACACATACCTATTATGTCCGATATGGAGGGGTGCTTTTGTCATCCTGCTGGACAGTTGCAGGGAAAAGCTAGGATCGCAGTCATGCTTTCCGAGACCACGTGGCCCGCTTTGCTCAGCGCCCTCCTAGATGGAGAGCATCTGTCTATCAGCGAAGCCTCATGGGCCATGCAGGAAGTGATGGAGGGTGCCGCGTCGCCCGCCACGCTCGCCGCTTTTCTCGTCGCCCTGAGGGCCAAGGGCGAGACCGTCGACGAGGTCGTCGGCTTCCGTGACGCCATCCTCGCCAACGCGGTTCCGCTCGATGTGGACCCGATGGCGCTCGACATCGTGGGCACCGGCGGCGATCGATTCGGCACTGTGAACGTGTCGACGATGGCCTCGGTCGTGGCGGCGGCGTCGGGGATCCCGGTGGTCAAGCACGGCAATCGGGCGGCCAGCTCGGCATCCGGATCCTCCGATGTGCTCGGCGCTCTCGGGCTCAATCTCGACCTGCCGCCCGCGCGTGTCGCGGAGGTGCTTGGCGAGACCGGCATCACCTTCGCATTCGCCGCGCTCTTCCACCCGGGGTTCCGGCACGCTGGCCCCACCCGTCGTGAACTCGGGATCCCGACGGTATTCAACTTCCTGGGCCCGCTCTGCAACCCGGCGCGGCCCGAGGCATCAGCGGTCGGGGTGGCGAATGCGGAGAAGGTGCCGCTCATCGTCGGCGTGTTCCAGACGCGCGGCGCGACGGCCCTCGTCTTCCGCGGCGACGACGGGCTCGACGAGCTCACGACGACCGGTCACAGCCACATCTGGGAGGTCTCTCGTGGGGCGGTGACCGAGCACGACCTCGACCCGCTCGACCTCGGCATCCGGCGGTCGAAAATGGTCGAGCTTGTCGGGGGAGACGCCGCGCACAACGCGGCGATCGCACGGGCGACCCTCGCGGGCGAGTCCGGCGCGGTGCGCGACATCGTGCTGCTCAACGCCGCCGCCGGGATCGTCTCGTTCTCGCTCGCGGCCGACCACCAGCAGGCGCAGCTGCCCCTTCTCGACCGCTTCCGGTCCGCGCTCGTGAGCGCGGCGGAGGCGATCGACTCCGGGGCGGCTATCGCCAAGCTCGATGCGTGGGTCGCGGCAACCGGGCGTGAGGTTTAGGCGCCGCTACACCTCGATCGAGATGAGTCGCCCGCGCAGCTCGACAAGCCCATGGGCGATGTCCAGGTGCACGACCCGTCGCTCGGAGCGGTGCTCACCTGACCCACGGCGGTCGGCACGCTCGTGAAGGTGAGGGAGACGGTCGTATCCTCGTCACTCATGCCGCAGTCGTCCAGACCGGCCGCGCGGATCGCGCCACTCGCCTGCGGCCCGTCCGGGCGTTACCAGGGGAGCGGCACCGTCTCGACCCGTGACCCGGCGGATGCGCCGCCCGGCGGGATTACCGCGACACCATCGGAGGCGGCGAGCCCGCGGAGCATGCCGGAGCCCTGGCGGGAGGTGGGTGCGGCTCCGTCGGCGTGGAGGGTAAAGGTCACGAGCCGCGTCTGGCCGCTTTCGTTCTGCACGTCGCCGGCGAGCAGCACGGTACCGAGCGCGGCGAGCGGGCGCCCGAGCAGGCCGTCCACGAGCGGCATCCCGATGCTCGCGAGGGTCAGCATCGCCGCGAGC
>JAJAZI010000038.1 GCA_026785785.1 Microbacteriaceae bacterium | reverse complement strand
ACGCCCGCGCCGGCATCCAGTTCTGAGGGCACGAGCCAGGTTCGCGGGTCACACGCGCTCGCGCGGGAGGTAGGCCACACGCGTTCGCGCGGGAGGTGGGCCACACGCGTTCGCGCGCGCCGCCCGCGTCGGCATCCAGTTCAAAGGGGACGAGCCAGGTTCGCGGGTCACACGCGCTCGCGCGGGAGGCGGGCCACACGCGTTCGCGCGCGCCGCCCGCAGGAGCGGATCTCGCTCCCGCGTCGACGCCGAATGGCGCCCTCGGCCACCCACGCAGGCACGTTGCGCCCGTGGCTTAACGGCGCGCCCCCGGCTGAGCGCGTGCTTGCGGATGCTCCAGGCCCGGCCGCCACGTGCGCCGCAGCCAGCTGTTCCCCCAGCATCCGCCCCGAGCGGCGGGCCAGGGCAGCGACCACTGCTCCCTCCTCGGCGAGACGCCAGACGGCGTGCCTATTCGTGCCGAACGTGCCTGGTGCAGCGGGAACGCTCGGCGCACACGGGCACTCGCGGCTAGCGGCCGCGCTCGCGAGCGAGCGCGGCCGCTACCGCAGCCGCTTGAGGTCGCGCAGCGCCCCGGGGTAGTCGGCTAGGCACAGCGCCGCCCCGCGACGCTCGAACTCGTGCAGCACGCCGTAGTCGAAGGCGTGCTCGCCCGATCCGGCGGTCGCCCGGAGGTATCCCTGCATGAGCGAGCTGTCGCGGTGTTCGCCGAGCAGGTCATGGATGGCCTCGGCGGCCGCCGCGACCGTGCGCACTTTGCGGCCGAACACGCCGGAGTCGCCGTTGCTGACGGCCTCGGCGGCGTATCGCAGTCGCTTCGCGGCCTTGCGCGTGGCGTGCAGAAGCTCGACCCGCTCCGGCTCGGCCTGGGCAGCATCCGCCGCCCGCGCGCTCCGCAGCACCCGGTTCAGGTCCCGCGCCAATGCCGGCGGAATCGCCGTGCCGGCCGGCACGAAGGCATCCTGCGCGAGCGGCGGGCGGGCCAGGAACTCGTCGAGCGAGTCGAGCAGTGCCAGGTATCGCGCCCCTGACAGCTCGGCGAGGACGCGCTCGTGCCCATCGGAATACGCGCGCGCCCAGCCGTCGACGAGTCGCGTGCCGAGCCCGGGCACGAGGGCGTCGTGGTCGGCGATCAGTGAGCGCGCACGATCCCGCATCACTTCGGCATCCCGCGCCTCACCGAGTACGACACCGAGGCGCTGGAGCTCGTCGCGGATCGGGTCGGTCACGGTGCGGTCGAAAACCCTGCGATACGACGCGAACAGGCTCCGAAGCCGCCTGACCCTCGTGCGCAGCTGGTGCACCGAGTCGGGCCTATCGAGGCGCACTCGCGGGTCGATCCTGGCAATGTCCTCTAGGAGGGAGCCGATCGCCACGAGGAGGACTTCGGATGCCGGGCTCCCCCGGTCAAGTGTCGCCGCCTGCTGCGCCGGCGCGAGGCTCGTTCGACCGAGCGCGGTCGCGAGCTTCGAGGTGCTCGCCGCCGGCCGCGCCCCGGCGGCCAGCAGCCGCTCCTCGACCGCGTCGAGCAACGCGGCGCGCGCCTGCGCCGATTCGGGCGCGCCGCCCAGCAGCTCGGTCTCCCACTCGTGCCAGATCCTGAGCGTGCCCGCGGCGACATCGCTCGCCTCGACCCGGTCGTCGGCGAGCTCGAGCAGTCGCTGGCCGGAGTCGCCGACGAGGTGCAGTGCCGTGCGGCGGGTGTGCAGGCGGGCGATGACCCGAAGCGGTCTCGCGCGGACGAGCCCGAGAATGGGCGCGATCACCTCGGCGGGCACCGCGGCGGGCGCGTCGCCGTGCGCCTCCCCCGCCCCGCCGATCGACAACGGCCAGTGCAGCTCCGTGCGCCCCACGGCAGCCGGGAATTTGATGTGCCACCCCTCGTCGCCCCCGCCGACGCGGCGCCGCAACACGACGAGGTGCGCGGCGAGGTCGCCGGAGTCGGTGTCGAAGTAGTCGGCCGTGAGGAGCAGCTCCCCCGCCGGCTCCACCGTCGCGATGTCGGAGAGGTCCGGAACCCACGCATCCTCGTCGACCTCGTACTTGCGCTCGATTTCCTCGTGCGTCGTCATTGACATGCCTGTGCCGCCGATCCCGCGCCCGACCCGGGGAGGCTCCACAGTTGCTCGAGGCGTCGTGATCATAGCCTAGGACCGATCGCCGCTACAGGGTGGATCGCCACCCCCATTCCCGAACGGGGGGAGCGCGAAGCCCCGCCGCTGCGATTAGATGGACCCCGGGGGAGCCAGTTGCGCTTCACAGCATCGATGGGGGTCGTGCAGTGGGTATTGCCTTTGCCGTTCCGGAATCCGCCGTCTGTCGCGACGAACTCTGGGACACCATTCTTGACCTGAGCACACTGCTCGACGAGGGTTCCTGGGTTCTCGTCGGAGGTCACGCCGTGATGGCCCACGCCCTTGCCCACGACGGCGACTGCGAGCTGGTCAGCCACAGCGCGCGGCCGCTCGGTCACCTTGTGACGACGGCGAGCGCCGTGCCGACGGTCATCCAGTGCCTGCGCGAACTCGGATTCGCGCTCGAGGAGACATTGATCGCGACGGAATTCCGGTTCAGTCGACCGGCAGAGCGGGGATCGCCCAGCGACCTTCCGCAGCAGTGGGTCGTCGATGTAACGGGAGTCACCTCCCTGAGCGGCGGCGACCAGGCACTCGAACGCTGCGAACCGCGGGGCGCGAGCAAGGGCCTGCGCGCACCGTCCGTTCCGCTGCCGAGCCTGCTCTCGTCCATCGTCTACGAGGCCGCTCAGTTCGGATCCAGCACGACCGAGCCGTTCGTACATGCGAGGAACGCGGCGTTCCTCGTCTCCTTCGTGCACAATCCGATCGGCGCCCGGCAGGAGCTCACGCCCGCCGACCGCCGCATCCTCCGCGCGCTCGACGCCGCCGTCGGGCTGCGCCAGCACTCGGTCTGGTCGCGGCTGCCGATCGACCCGGATGCGTTCATCCGCTGGAAACTGCTCCTCACCGAGTGATCCGGGCGGCCGATGCTCGGTACGGTGGAGGGTGATCAATTCAAACTCGGCGCCCACCCCACCGTCCGCCCCGCCCGCCGCCCGGCGGCTGCCCACCGTCCGCTCACACCACGGGCATGACTTCACCGACGACTACGAGTGGCTGCGAAACAAGGACGACCCGGCGGTCATCGCGCACCTCACCGCGGAGAACGACTGGACGGCCGCGAACACCGCCCATCTCGGCGCGCTCACGGATGAGATCTACAGCGAGATCAAGGCCAGGACTCAGGAGACCGATCTCTCGGTGCCGACGCGGCGCGGT
>JAJAZI010000037.1 GCA_026785785.1 Microbacteriaceae bacterium | reverse complement strand
GCGAGCAGTGAATGGCTTTGGCCTTGCGTGGTTAGGGAGTCCGAGGTCGAGCGATTTGGCGCCGTCGACGTCCAGGCGGACCGGATGCGTCCATGCGGTGCCGGAGACGAAGCGGATCGCGCCGTCCATCCGCCGCTGATGAACTACCCGGCCCGATCGAGCAGGCGCGGCCCGGCCCCGCCGAGGTGCAGCACGCCCGTCCGTGCCGAGTCGACAGCGGCACAGACGGCGCCGGCGGCCACGGAACCCGCTCCGAGTGAGGAGAGAACCAGTTCGGGCACCGCGAGGTCAACCTCGCCTGGAAGAAGCGCGCGCGCCACCTCAGCGACCTGGTCGAGGCTCTCCGCCACCGCCCCCGCGACGATGACGCGGGAGGGGTCGTAGACGCTGCCGAAGACGGCCGTGATGCGGGCGAGCAGTGTGCCGGCGCGATTGACGATGCCTTGTGCCCAGGCGTCTCCCGACCTCGCCAGGTCGAGCACCGCGCGCCCGGTGAGTCGGTCTGCCGGCAGGCCGGCGAGCGGGTGGCCGTCCGGGATCTTGCCGGCGGCGGCGGCGTCGCGCGCCCAGCCGGTGAGTCTGAGGCCCATTCCCTCGGCGCTCTCGACCCCGACGACCTTGTCGAGGGCGACCATTTCGCCGGCTCCACCGTGGGCGCCTCGCAGCAGGCGGCCGTCGGCCACGACCCCGGCACCGAACCGGTCGCCGGCGAGGAGCACGACGTAATCGCGGCAGCCGATCGCCGCACCGACGGCCCCCTCGGCGACGGCGGCGAGCGAGGCATCGTTCTCGACTCGGACGATCGGCACCCATTCCTCGAGCATTGTGCGCAGGTCGGGGTTCATTCGCCGCCAGAAGCCGTCGCGGTGGTCGGGGGAGGCCCCGTGGTAATCGACAGGCGCCGGAACTCCGACGCAGACGGCGAGCACGCTGTCCCTGTCGCGTCCCGCCGCCCGGAGGGCGGAGTCGATGGCGGCGAGCACCGTCGCCCGTCGCTCGTTCGGGCTGTCGCGGGTCGCGTCCAGCTCGAGGGTCTCGCTGGTGATGACATCGCCGCGGAGGTCGGCGACTGTTGTGGTGAGGTGTGAGCGGCCGGCATCCATGCCGATGACGATGGCGGCATCGGCGCGCAACTCGAACCGCCGCGAGGGGCGCCCCTTGCGGTACTCGCCGACCGCCCGCGCATTGGGCAGCTCGCGCAGAAGCCCGATCTCGATGAGCTCGTCGAGCGCGTCGATGGCCGTGGAGCGGGTCACCCCGGTCGCGGTCATGGCGTCCGCGCTCACGAAGACGCCCGCATCCCAGGCGTAGCCCAGCAGCCTGTCCAGGCTTGCCCGCGACAGCGCGGGCGGTGGGTGCGACGTCGACAAGATGCTTGACCCTTTCATTCCCTTGTTGCATTATGGACGCAGCATAGTTGATTTGGAAGCTAAATCTAATCGGCAAATAAACTAGCGTCTCTCTCGACGACGAGACTCGAAAAGGACAACGACGTGCCCAGACACCCCCGCCGCACAGCCCGTGTGCTGGCCGCATCACTCGGCCTCCTCATGATCGGCTCCACTCTGGTGGGCTGCGCGGAAGGCAGTGGTCCCGAGAGGGTCAACTTCCACCTCAGCAAGTCCGAGGCCATCCCGTTCTTCAACGAAGTAATCAGTGAGTACAACGCCTCGCAGGACGACGTCGAGGTCGTGCTCGACTCGTCGTCGAACCTTCAGGCCGGGTTCCTCCGCGGCAACCCGCCGGACCTCGGGCTGCTGAACTACAACATGGAGATGGCGCGCTTCATGGAGCGCGGCGCCCTGAGCGACCTCTCCGACATGCCGGAGGCCGACCGCATCCTCCCCGAGGTGCAGGAGTTGGTCGACCAGTACGCCAACTACCCCGGACGCACCAGCGTGCTGCCCTATTCGGTGATGGCTGCGTCCGTCATCTACAACAAGAAGATCTTCGAGGAGCAGGGGCTCGAGGTTCCGCAGACCTACGACGAGCTCATCGCCGTCTGCGATCAGCTCACCGAGGCGGGGATCACCCCGTTCTACGGCACGTTCAAGGATCCGTGGACCGTGGCGCAGGGTTGGTTCGACTACACGGTCGGCGGGCAGGTCGACGTGGCCGGGTTCTACGACGAGATGAACGACCTCGGCACCGAGGTCGGCCCCGATTCGCCGGTCTCGTTCGAGAAGACTCTCGCCGAGCCGGTCGAGACGATGCAGGTGCTGATCGACAGCTACACGAACCCCGACGCGGCGAGCAAGGGCTACGGAGATGGCAACCTCGCCTTCGCCAAGGGCGAGGCCGCGATGTACCTGCAGGGCCCGTGGGCATTGGGTGAGATCGCGAAGACCGATCCCGACCTCGACCTCGGCACCTTCCCGCTGCCCATGACCGACGACCCGAACGACCTGAAGGTGCGTGTCAACATCGACCTCGCGGCCTGGATCCCCGAGGCGTCGGAGAGCAAGGAGGGTGCTCGGGAGTTCCTCAGCTACCTCTTCGACCAGGACTTGATGGACGAGTACAACGCCTCGCAGCTCGGCTACGGCACGACGGTCGACGCGGCGCCGGTCACCGACCCACGAATCCTCGGCATGAAGGAGTTCTACGACAACGCCGAGTTCTACCAAGGTGCCTCGAAGGCGATCCCGCTCACGATTCCCACGGAGAACTACACGCAGGGCATAGCGCTCGGCGGAGGAGTCGAGAGCGCCCTGAGACGCCTCGACGGCGACTGGGCTCGACTGGCGCTCCGCCAGTGATCCGCGACACGAGCAGTTCACGAGCCACCCCACAGTTGAGACGACCGAGAAGGAGCCGAGCATGACAACGACGACAGCGGCGCCGCCGCAGGCAACCCGCGCAGGGGAGAAAGCCGCGTCGACCCCGAGGAAGAGGCGGAAGGTCGAGGGGATGTACTACCTCTTCCTGCTCCCGAGCCTGATTCTCTTCACCCTGGCCATCACCGTTCCCGCGGTCATCGGCATCTTCTTCAGCTTTACGAACTCGATTGGCTTCGGCGACTGGGAGTTCATCGGACTGACCAACTACGTGGCGATGTTCTCGGATCCCGCCATTGCGCAGAGCTACCTCTTCACGTTCGGATTCGCCACGGTCACCGTGATCCTCGTGAACGCGATCGCGTTCCTGCTCGCGGTGGGCCTGACGGCGCAGATCAAGATGAAGACCGGGCTGCGCACGATCTTCGTGATCCCGATGGTCGTGTCGGGCATCATCATCGCCTACGTCTTCAACTTCCTCTTCTCCAACTCGGTGCCGGCGTTCGGGCAGGCGCTCGGAATCGACGCGCTGAGCGAGAGCATCCTCGCCAACCCCGACCTCGCCTGGGTCGGGATCGTGATCGTCACCGCCTGGCAGGCCGTTCCGGGCACGCTGCTCATTTACATCGCCGGGCTGCTCTCGATCCCCGGCGAGGTGTACGAGGCGGCGGACCTCGACGGTGCTGGCAAGTGGCAGCGACTGCTGCGGATCACGATTCCGCTCGTCGCCGGGTACATCGTCATCAACGTGATCCTCGGATTCAAGAACTTTCTCAACGCCTACGACGTGATCGTGGGCCTCACCAACGGCGGGCCGGGCACGGCGACCCGCAGCATCCCGATGACGATCGTCACCGGATTCACCGGCGGCGACTACGCCTATCAGATGGCCAACGCGACGATGTTCTTCGTCATTGTCGTCGTGATCTCACTGATCCAGCTCCGGCTCACTCGTGGAAGGAACGCACGCTGATGTCAGTACAGCCCGCCCTCATCGCCAAGGACGTCGACGCCGCCGAAACCCTCGAGGGGAAGGGGCCGAGAAGGAAGTCGCAATATCGCGAAAAGGGGATCGTTGGGAGGTCCAGCTGGTCGCTCACGATCCTGCTGATCCTGTGCGCCGTCACCGTGATCATCCCGCTCTACGTGACCGTCTCGATGGCCTTCAAGACCCAGGGGCAGGCGGTCGACGGCAACGCGTTCTCGCTGCCGGCCCCGTTCAGCGTCGACGGGTTCGTCACCGCGTGGAACCTGACGGATTACCCGACGGCATTCTTGGTGTCGATCCTGATCACCGCGGGAACGGTCGCTGGCACGATCATCCTCGGGGCCCTCGCCTCGTTCGCCATCTCGCGAAACTGGGACAGGCGACTGTTCCGCTGGTCGTTCTACTACCTGCTCGCCGCGATGTTCCTTCCGTTCCCGGTCGTCGCGCTGCCGCAGATCCAGCTGACGGGCCTGGTCGGCCTCGACAACCCTGTCGGGGTCACGTTCCTGCACATCATGTTCCAGTTGAGTTTCAGCATCCTGCTGTTCACCGCGTTTCTCCGGTCGATCCCGGCCGAGCTGGAGGAGAGCGCGAGAATCGATGGGGCGACGACCTGGCAGACCTTCTGGCGGTTGATCTTCCCGCTGCTGGCCCCGATGAGCGCGACCGTGGGCATCTTCGCGTTCCTTGCCTCGTGGAACGACTTCATGATGCCGTCACTGATCACCTCAGATCCCGCCCTGCAGACCCTTCCGGTGGTGCAGAGCATCTTCCAGTCCCAGTTCAGCAACAACTACCACGTGTCGTTCGCCTCGTACCTGATGGCGATGGCGCCCGCCATCATTGTCTACCTCTTTACCCAGCGATGGGTGATGGAGGGTGTGACGCAGGGTGCCGTGAAGGGCTGACCCGTCACCGAACCCGCCCGGCGCGTCCCGCGTCGGGCGGGTCCGCCATTACCACCGCAGAACGCTAAGGAGCGGCAGATCCCGTGAGCATCGTCGATGTGCAGAACACCCCCGACCACACCGAGGCAGGCGAGGTGCCGCCGTGGTGGCGCCAGGCCGCGGTCTACCAGATCTATCCCCGGAGCTTCGCTGATGCGAACGGCGACGGCTTGGGCGACATCCCCGGCATCATCTCGAAGGCCGACTACCTCGGCGGACTCGGCATCGATGCGGTGTGGCTGAGCCCGTTCTACCCGTCGGCGCTCGCCGATGGCGGCTACGACGTCGCCGACTACCGCGACGTCGATCCGCGACTGGGCACCCTCGCCGACTTCGACGACCTCGTCGACGCCCTGCACTCCCGCGGGATCAGGGTCGTCGTCGACATCGTGCCGAACCACAGCTCCGATCAGCACGCCTGGTTCCAGGAGGCACTCGCCGCCGGCCGCGGGTCGGTCGCCCGCGAACGGTACATCTTCCGCGAGGGCACCGGACCGGATGGTTCGCAGCCGCCCACCGACTGGGATTCGACCTTCGGGGGACCGGCTTGGGAGCGGGTCGAGGACGGCCAGTGGTACCTGCACAACTTCGCCATCGAGCAGCCCGACCTGAACTGGTCGAACCCCGAGGTCCGCGCCGACTTCGTGACGACGCTGCGGTTCTGGTCGGATCGCGGGGTCGACGGCTTCCGAATCGACGTCGCACACATGCTCACCAAGGACCTGACCGAGCCGTTGCCCTCCCAGGCCGCGCTCGATGCGATGCCGCGCGACGGCCAGCATCCGATGGTCGACCGCGACGACGTGCACGAGGTCTACGCCGAGTGGCGGAAGGTGTTCAACTCGTACGACCCGCCCAGGACGGCGGTCGCCGAGGCCTGGGTCGACAAGGGCAGGGTGCCCCTCTACGCACACCCCGAGAGCCTCGGGCAGGCCTTCAACTTCGACCTCCTTCAGGCCGACTTCGCTGCCGACCAATTCCTCAGCGTCGTCACGGCGAACCTCGAGCTGGCGGCGGCATCCGGATCGTCGAGCACCTGGGTGCTCTCGAACCACGACGTGGTGCGTCACGCGACCCGTTACGGCCTCGCCCACCCCGAGCGCGACGCGGAGGGGCGGCCCACCGTCAAGCACGGCCTTGAGTGGCTGCGCTCGGGCGGCGCGTCGTCCGGTATCGACCGCGAGGTGGGGGCGCGGCGGGCGCTCGCCGCAACGCTGTTCATGCTGGGCCTGCCGGGGTCGAGCTACCTCTACCAGGGTGAGGAGCTCGGCCTGCACGAGGTCGCCGAGATCTCCGACGCCGAACGGCAGGACCCGACCTTCTTCCGTAGCGAGGGAGAGGACCTGGGCAGGGACGGATGCCGGGTGCCCCTCCCGTGGCACACCGACGGCCCGGCGTTCGGTTTCGGCGGCGGGGGATCGCACCTGCCGCAGCCTCCGTGGTTCGCCGACTACGCGATGTCGGGCCAGCAAGGCGACCCCGCGTCGTCGCTGTCGGTCTACCGCCGCGCGCTCGAGCTGCGTCGCGCCCTGCAGACCGAGGAGAGTCTGGAGTGGATCGCGACCGGACGCGCCGACGTGCTCCGCTACCGTCGACCCAACGGGTGGGAGGTCGTGACGAACTTCGGCTCGACACCGTTTGCGCTCGACCGCGACGACTCGCAGGTCTTCAGTGCCGAGCCTCTGGAGGGTGCGCTCCCCGGCGAGTCGACGGTGTGGTTCGCTCCGGACGACGACCGCTGAGGGACAGTCCGCCGGGCGGCCGCGGGCGGGCGGCCCGCGGGGGGGGTGATAGACGCGCCCCGCCCGGGTCTGCAGAGGCCAAGTGGGG
>JAJAZI010000036.1 GCA_026785785.1 Microbacteriaceae bacterium | reverse complement strand
GCGGGAGTGGTGACCTTCCACAAGCTCAGCGACACGAGTTCGCGGGTCACCGTGCAGCTCGACTGGGAGGCCGAGGGATTCCTCGAGAAGGTCGGGGCCGTCTTCGGAGTCGACGACCATGTCATCAAGTCCGACCTGAAGAACTTCAAGGAGTTCATCGAGAGCCGCAACGCCCCGACGGGCGCCTGGCGCGGTGACGTCCCCCGCTGACGCGCTTACTGGCTGACGGGCCCCGGCGGCGTTCCTTCGTGTTCGCTCCGGGGCCTGTCGCAGTGCAAGGACCGCGCGTACCCTGATCGGATGCATTCGTTTGTGACGTGGTCTGGTTGAGTCGTGCATTCGGGCCCGCGCGGGTGTCCCGGTGGCTGCCCGCCGCGATCATCCCGGTCGTCATCGTGGCGGGAGCGGTCATCGCGCCCCTCGGCGCAACTGCCGCCGTCGACCTCCCCGACATCGCGCCCGACGAGCTCCTCGAACTCGTCGCCACCTGTGAGGCCGACGCCTTCTCCGGCACGATCGAGCAGCAGTCCGACCTCGGCCTCCCCGACCTGTCGGGCTTCTCCGGCTACGAGGTATCCGGATCCGAGCCGGACATCGCTTCCCCCCTCGAGCTCCTGACCGGATCGTACTCGGCGCGCGTCTTCGTCGACGGCCCCGACCTCGCCCGGGTGCAGGTCTTCGATCGGCTGGCCGAGCGCAACATTGTTCGCAACGGCGACGAGGTCTGGCTCTATCACTCGCGCGAGCGCACCGCGACGCGGTTAGTGTTGTCCGCCGACGACACCGAGCGCGCCGAGAAGGCGGTGCCGGATGCCGGTGAGGTTCCGACGCCGGGGCAGCTCGCCGACCGGGTACTCGCCGAACTGGATCCGAGCACGGCAATCACGGTCGGCACCGACAGGGTCGTCGCTGGTCGCTCCGTCTACGAGCTCGTGCTCACCCCGCGAGACAGGCTGACGCTCGTCGGTTCCGTGTCGATCGCGGTCGACTCCGAGACGGGCCTCCCGCTCGCGTTCGAGATCGTCGCGCGCGGGCAGGACGCCCCCGCCTTCCGCGTGGCATTCACCGAACTGACGCTGGAAAGCCCCGACGCCGACCTGTTCGCATTCGAGCCCCCGCCTGGCGCGACCGTCACCGAGCACAACATGCAGGAGGGGCCGAGGCCCGACCTTGGCGCGGGGGAGACCCCCGACTCCACCGTCTCGGGCGAGGGATGGAGCTCGATCGTCGAGCTATCGGCGGCCGACCTGCCCACCGGCCTCCTCGAGTCGCCGCTCTACACCGCGGCCACCGAGCCCGTGGACGGCGGCCGGCTCCTGAGCACGGCCCTCGTGAACGTTCTGCTGACCGACGACGGACGCGTGTTCGCGGGGGCGGTGTCGCCCGAGCAACTGCTGGACACGGCCAACGGTCGGTGACGAGCGCCGGCGACGATGACCTCGCGATCGAGACGAGCGGGCTGACCAAGCGTTTCGGCAGACAGACCGCCGTGAACGCGATCGACCTCGCCGTGCCGCGCGGCTCGGTGTTCGGATTCCTTGGGCCTAATGGCTCGGGCAAGACCACGAGCATCCGCATGATGCTCGGCTTGGTCGCCCCCTCGAGCGGCGAGGTGCGCGTTCTGGGCCGTGAGGTGCCACGGCATCTGCCGGAGGTGCTCCCCCGCGTCGGTGCCCTCGTCGAGGGACCCGGCTTCTACCCGTTCTTGTCGGGCTCGGCGAACCTGCGGCGCCTGGACAGCGCCGACCGGGGCGCGCCGTCGGCCACCCGGCGCACGCGGGTCGACGCGGCCCTCGACCGGGTCGGGCTCAGCCACGCGGCGGGCAAGAAGGTGGGTGCCTATTCGCTCGGCATGAAACAGCGCCTCGGCATCGCGAACGCCCTGCTGGTTCCGCGCGAGCTCCTCGTGCTTGACGAACCGACGAATGGGCTCGACCCGCAGGGCACGCGCGAGGTGCGCCACCTCATCCGCGTCCTCGCCGACGGCGGCACGACCGTCTTCGTCTCGAGCCACCTGCTGGCCGAGATCGAGCAGATGTGCACCCACGCGGCCGTGATGAGCGTCGGCGGACTCGTCGCGCAGGGCACCCTCGACGAGCTCCGCCGGGTCGGGGAGGCACGCATCCGCCTGCTCACCCCCGACGGCGCGGGCGCGATGCGCGTTCTCGCGCGGCTCGGCCTCGAGTCGAGGGCCGCGCCCGAACCGGACACCGATTACCTCGTCACCGCGTCGCTCTCGCCCTCGAGCGGCGCTGATGCTGTGGCGGGCGCTCCACCGGCCGGCCAGAGTGACGGGGCGGGCGGGCTGCCCGCCCCGGAGACCATCGTCGCGGCGCTCGTCGCCGACGGCGTACGGGTGCGTGGCTTCTCCGTGCAGCGGGCCAGCCTCGAGGAACGGTTTGTCGCGCTGACCGGCGAGGGGTTCGACATTGCCCAGTGACGCGGTGCCCACGAAAGCGGTGCCCACGAATGCGGTGCCCAGTGACGCGGTGCCCACGAATGCGGTGCCCACCGACGCACCCCGCCCGACCGGCGCCGCCGCGCCGCGCCGCGCGTCGGGCGCGGCACTTCTGCGCTCCGAGCTGTGGGTGCTGTTCCGTCGTCGGCGCACCTGGGCGCTGCTGCTCGCGCTCGCCGCCATCCCGATCCTGATCGCCGTCGCCATCCGGCTGTCCTCGTCGCCCAGCCCCGGCCGCGGCCCCGCCTTCCTCGATCAGGTCAGCCAGAATGGACTATTCGTCGGGGTGACGGCACTCATCGTGGCGATCCCGCTCTTCCTCCCGCTCACGATCGGGGTCGTCGCGGGCGACACCATCGCCGGCGAGGCCAGCCACGGCACCCTCCGCTATCTGCTGATCGCCCCTTCCGGGCGGGTGCGGCTGCTCGTCGTGAAGTACATCGGCGCGGCCGCGTTCTGTGTCGCGGCGGCGCTCACCGTCGTCGTCGCCGGAACCGCCGTCGGCGCGCTGCTCTTTCCGATTGGGCCCGTCACCTTGTTGTCGGGCACGACGATCGGCATCGGCGAGGCGCTCGCGCGGTTCCTGGCCATCGCCGGCTACGTCACGATCTCACTGCTCGGGCTCTCCGCCATCGGCCTGTTCTTCTCCACCATCACGGATGTGCCGGTCGGCGCGATGACGGCCACCATCTCGCTCGCGGTCGCCGGTCAGATCGTGGGGGCGCTGCCGCAACTGGAGTGGCTGCACCCCTGGATCTTCAGCCACTACTGGCTCGGGTTCGTCGACCTGCTGAGGGATCCCATCTCCTGGGCGTCGTTCGGCGACAACGCCGTGCTCCAGGCCGGGTACCTCGTGGTCTTCGGGGCACTCGCCTACGGCCGCTTCCTCACCAAGGACATCCTGTCCTGATTCCGGTCAGTCGTGCTGACGGTGGATGAGCCGGGAGAGCACGATCGCGCTGCGCGTGTGGTCGACGTTGGGCGCGATCCGCACCTTCTCCAGCGCCAGTTCGAGCGAGGGGATGTCTCGCGAGCGCATGTGCACGATCGCATCCGCTGAGCCGGTGACGGTTCCGGCATCCACGACCTCCGGCACCCCCGACAGGATGCGGCGCAGCTCATCCGGTGCGACGGTGCCGCGGCAGAACAGCTCGACGTAGGCCTCGGTGGCGAGCCCGTCGACCGCCGGATCGACCTGGATCGTGAAGCCCCGGATGACGCGGTCGGCCACGAGACGGTCGACGCGACGCTTGACGGCGGAGGCGGAGAGGCCGATGACCTCGCCGATGTCGCCGTACCCGGCGCGGGCATTCTGGCGGAGAAGGTCGATGATGCCGTGGTCGAGACTGTCCATTAGGCGACTCTATGCGGAATACTTGTGCACACTAGGAGCAGGACGGTGATTTTGTGCGCTCTTCTGCCGAAAAAATCGGATGTGTGCGTGCGAGACTGGAGCGACCCCTGCACACCCAGACTCACGAAGGAGCCTTCCGTGTCGGCTACCAGCCCCGCGACAGACGTCGCCCCCGCCACCCCCACCCGCATCGCGACCAAGCGCACCGTGCTCATGTGCAAGCCAGAGTTCTTCACGGTCGTCTACCGGATCAACCCGTGGATGGACCCGGCACTTCCCACCGACACCTCACTCGCCGTGAAGCAGTGGCAGTCGCTCTACGACACCTTCGTCGGCCTCGGCTTCGACGTGCACCTCATCGACCCGATCGACGGGCTGCCCGACATGGTCTACGCGGCCAACGGCGGCTTCGTCATCGACAACATCGCCTATGGCGCGAGCTTCACCTACCCGGAGCGCCAGCCGGAGGGCCCTGCCTACATGGATTGGTTCCGGGCCAATGACTTTGACGTTCGCGTTCCCGAGAACGTGAACGAGGGCGAGGGCGACTTCCTGCTCGTCGGCGGCGTCATTCTCGCCGGCACTGGCTTCCGCAGCGCCTCGAACAGCCACGAGGAGATCGCGAAGATCTACGGCCGCGAGGTCATCACGCTCAACCTCGTGAACCCGAGCTTCTACCACCTCGACACGGCGATCGCCGTGCTCGACGATGAGAACATCGCCTATCTGCCGAGCGCGTTCGACGAGGAGGGCCTCGCGCTCCTGCGCGCGCGGTTCCCGGATGCCGTACTCGTGAATGAGGAGGACGCGTCCGTGCTCGGACTCAATTCCTTCAGTGACGGATACAACGTCGTGATCGCCTCGCGGGCGACCGACTTCGAGCGTCAGCTGCGCGAGCGCGGCTACAACCCGATCGGCGTCGACCTCTCCGAGCTGCTGCTCGGCGGCGGCGGCGTCAAGTGCTGCACCCTGGAGCTCCGGCGATGACGACCGCCACGCATCCGACTGGCGCGGACCTGGTCCGCCTCGAGGACGAGCACCTCGCGCACACCTACCACCCGCTCGATGTCGTCGTCGAGAGCGGCGAGGGCGCCTGGGTGACCGACGTGACCGGACGCCGGTACCTCGACTGCCTCGCCGCGTACTCCGCCGTGAACTTCGGCCACTCGCACCCGGTGCTCGTCGCCGCGGCGAAGGCCCAGCTCGACCGGATCACCCTGACGAGCCGCGCGTTCCACAACGACCAGCTCGGCCTGTTCGCCGCCGCGCTCGCAGAGCTCGCCGGCAAGGACATGATCATCCCGATGAACACCGGCGCGGAGGCGGTCGAGTCCGGAATCAAGGTCGCCCGCGCGTGGGGCTACCGGGTGAAGGGCGTTGCGCAGGACAAGGCGAACATCATTGTCGCGGACGGCAACTTCCACGGCCGCACCACCACGATCATCAGCTTCTCCGGCGACGCGGTCGCCACGACTGACTTCGGTCCGTTCACCCCGGGCTTCATCAGCGTTCCCTACGGCGACGCCGAGGCG
>JAJAZI010000035.1 GCA_026785785.1 Microbacteriaceae bacterium | reverse complement strand
GTCGAGCTTCGTCAACTCGATGATCGTCTCGCTGCTCATGCACGCCAGCCCCGCCGAGGTGCGCATGGTGCTCATCGACCCGAAGCGGGTCGAGCTCACCCCCTACGCCGGCATCCCGCACCTCATCACCCCCGTCATCACGAGCCCCAAGAAGGCCGCGGAGGCGCTCAGCTGGGTCGTGAAGGAAATGGACATGCGGTACGACGACCTCGAGAGCTTCGGATTCCGTCACATCGACGACTTCAACCGCGCGGTCTCGGCCGACGAGATCATCCTCCCCGTCGGCAGCGAGCGCAAGCTCAAGCCCTACCCGTACCTGCTCGTCGTCGTCGACGAGCTCGCCGACCTGATGATGGTCGCCCCGCGCGACGTCGAGGACTCGATCGTGCGCATCACGCAGCTGGCCAGGGCCTCCGGCATCCACCTCGTGCTCGCCACCCAGCGCCCGAGCGTCGACGTCGTCACGGGCCTCATCAAGGCGAACGTGCCCTCGCGGCTCGCCTTCGCGGTGAGCAGCATGACTGACAGTCGCGTGATCCTCGACCAACCGGGCGCCGAGAAGCTCATCGGCCAGGGCGACGCGCTCTTCCTGCCAATGGGCGCCTCGAAGTCGATCCGGGTGCAGGGCGCCTGGGTCACCGAGAGCGAGGTCAACGCCGTCGTCAAGCACGTGACCCGCCAGGCCCAGCCCGAATACCGCAAGGACGTCGCCGCGGTCGCCGAGAAGAAGGTCGTCGACGGCGACATCGGCGACGACCTCGAGGTGCTCCTCGCGGCCGCCGAGCTCATCGTCAGCACCCAGTTCGGATCGACCTCGATGCTGCAGCGCAAACTGCGGGTCGGCTTCGCGAAGGCGGGGCGGCTGATGGACCTGCTCGAATCGCGCGAGATCGTCGGGCCCTCCGAGGGGTCGAAGGCACGCGACGTGCTCGTCACGCCGGAACAGCTTCCGGGCGTGCTCGCGCGGTTGCGCGGCGAGGATGCGCCAAATGCGCTGGCTGCCGCAGCCGACCCACGGCAGGGGCGCTCGGCCGACGCAGACCGGCCCGACAACGCCCTGATCGATCCGGTTGTCGAGATGACGACCGGGTACGATGAGGTGGACGCCTCGGACGAGGACGCCTGGGGTTTGACGGGCAGGGAGTAGCGCCGTGGCGACTGATCGTGTGCCCTCGGATCCGTCCGGCGAACCGGCTCGCCGGCGCGCCAATCCGATGCGCGGCCGGGTCGTGAGGTCGGGGGATACGCCCGCCAGCTCCGGAAATATCGCCAACATCATCACCGTCGTCCGCATCCTGATGGCCCCGGCCTTCATCTGGCTGCTGCTCGCGGACGACGGCGCACTGGGCCCGCTGCGCATCATCGCGGCGGTGCTCTTCGTGGTCGCGATCATCACCGACAGTGTCGACGGCTTGCTCGCCCGGCGCCAGAACCTCATCACCGACCTCGGCAAGATCCTCGACCCGATCGCCGACAAGGTGCTCATCGGCGGCGCCCTGGTCGGGCTCTCGATTCTCGACGAGCTGCCCTGGTGGGTGACGATCATCATCATGGTGCGTGAGCTGGGCATCACCGCCTTCCGCTTCGCCGTGCTGCGCACCCGCGTCATCCCGGCCTCGAGCGGAGGCAAGCTCAAGACCGTGCTGCAGTCCGTTGCGATCTCGCTCTACCTCTTCCCTTTGCAGCTCGTGGTCGGTGACTGGATCCTCTGGGTCAACGCGATCCTCATGGGGCTCGCCGTCATCGTGACCGTCGTCACCGGTGCCGACTACCTGTGGAAGGCGTACCGCAGCAACCGGCCTGGCGCCCCGGCGTGAGCCTCGCGGCCGATCTCGTCGCCCAGCTGACCGCGCGGAGCCTGTCGGTCGCCGTTGCCGAATCCCTCACCGGCGGCTTGCTCGTCGCCGAGCTGGTCGCGGTTCCCGGGGCCTCCCTCGTCGTCCGCGGGGGAGTGGTCGCCTACGCCACCGAGCTCAAACGCTCACTGCTGGGCGTATCGGCGGAGCTGCTCGCCGCCGAGGGTCCGGTCCACCCCGAGGTGGCCAGGCAAATGGCGACGGGAGTGCGCCGGATGCTGTCCGTCGACGGCATCCCGGCCGACATCGGCCTCGCAACGACCGGCGTCGCGGGCCCCGGCCCCCAGGACGGACATCCGGCGGGCGAGGCATACGTCGCGATCTCGATCGGCGACAGGGTTGAAGTGCTCCACCTGCAGATACCGGGCACTCGCGAAGACATCCGAAAGGGCGTCGTCTCCGAATCACTCGGTGAACTGGCCAAACTGCTGCACCTCGGCTAGCCACCGCGGGGAATGTTTCGCGTTTCGATCTCGTTACATAGCAGTGATTAACAAGCGTCACACAGATTGTTCTCGATAGAGTTTGGGTCATCAGGAATTGCGTAACCGCGACTCTTGGCACGCATCTACAACACGGGTCAGTCATCTAAGGAGGAGAGTCCACATGGTACTAGTACGCCAAGAAATCGGAGATGTGCTCCGGGACTTCCGCCTGCAGAAGGGTCGAACCCTTCGTCAGGTCGCGAGCAAGGCCAGTGTTGCTCTCGGATACCTGAGCGAGGTGGAGCGGGGCCAGAAAGAGGCCAGCTCTGAGATCCTTGCCTCTGTTGCGGATGCCCTCGACACTCCCATTTCCGTCATAATGCGCGAAGTCGGCGATCGCTTCGCCGTCATCGAGAGTCTCAACCGGATCCCCGATACCGTTCCCGACGACCTCGTCGCCAAGTTCGACGCCGACCTCGCGGTCCATTAGAGCCCACCGAATCGATCGAATGCCCCGGCCTCACCGCCGGGGTATTCGTCGTTGAGGCACGCCGCGGCCCGCGTTGTTGGGGAGTGCGGGGGCCCGCGTTGTTGGGGAGTGCGGGGGCCCGCGTTGTTGGGCATGCCGGGCCATTCGCGGTTCGGGCGGCGCGTCCGGCACCCGACTGGTTGCGCGTCCTCTGTATCGCGCCCCCCTTCGCTCTTGCTAGCGTTGTCGGGTGAGAGTGAGTGAGTTCTGGCAGGCCGTGGACGACGAGTTCGGCGAGGGCTACGGGCGCACTGTCACGCGCGATCTCGTGCTCGGTGCCCTGGGGGACCGCACCGCGGTGCAGTCCATCGCCGCGGGCATCGACACGAAAGAGATCTGGGTCGC
>JAJAZI010000034.1 GCA_026785785.1 Microbacteriaceae bacterium | reverse complement strand
CGTCGTCAAGGTCGACGAGCTCGCCCTGCACCAAGAGCTCGGCGCGACGAGCCGTGCCCCGCGCTGGGCCATCGCCTACAAGTACCCGCCGGAGCAGGTCAACACGAAGCTGCTCGACATCGTGGTCAGTGTCGGCCGCACCGGCCGGGTCACACCGTTTGCCGTAATGCAGAAGGTGCGGGTGGCCGGCAGCGAGGTACGCCAAGCGACGCTGCACAATCAGGACGTCGTCAAGGCCAAGGGAGTGCTCATCGGCGACACCGTCGTGCTGCGTAAGGCCGGAGACGTGATTCCCGAGGTGCTCGGGCCCGTCGTCGAGCTGCGCGACGGGACCGAACGCGAATTCGTTATGCCGACGGAGTGCCCGGAGTGCGGCACCCCGCTGCGCGCCATGAAGGAGGGCGACATCGATCTGCGCTGCCCGAACGCGCGGAGTTGTCCCGCCCAAGTGCGCGGACGGGTCGAGCACATCGGCAGCCGCGGCGCACTCGACATCGAGGGGCTCGGGGAGGTCGGGGCGGCGGCGCTGACCCAGCCGCTCGAGCCGAAGGATCCCCCGCTCGTCACCGAGGCCGGGTTGTTCGAACTGCAGCTGCGCGACATCTTCCCCATCCGGGTGCTTGTGCGCGACTCCGAGACGGGCCTTGTCAAGCTCAACGACGACGGCACCCCGCGCCAGGAAACCCCGTTCCGTCGCAAGAGGCGCCTGACCGGCAAGAATCCCGATCCGGTGTTCGTGCCGGGGATGGCGGATGCGAGTGATGCCGCCAATCCCGGGGCCGCGGATGCCGCCGCAGGGGCCGCGGATGCTCCCGCTGTCGCGCCGCCCTTCGCGGGCGACGCCGAGTACGTTCCATCGACGGCAGCCGTCAAGCTCATCGCGGAGCTTGAGCTCGCCACGTCGAAGGACCTCTGGCGCTTCCTCGTCGCGTTGAGCATCCGGCACGTCGGACCCGTCGCCGCCCGAGCGCTCGCAGCCTACTTCGGGTCGGTCGAAGCCATCCGCGGTGCCACTCGCGATGAGCTTGCCGCGGTCGACGGAGTCGGCGGCATCATCGCCGACTCGCTCATGGACTGGTTCGCGGTCGACTGGCATGCGGAGATCATCGAGCGATGGGCCGCCGCCGGAGTGCCGTTCGCGATTCCCGGCCATCCGGGGCCGGGTGAGGCCTCCGCCGGAGGGGGACTGCTCGACGGGCTGACCGTCGTCGCCACGGGTTCTCTCGAGGGCTTCACCCGCGAGGGGGCGCTCGAAGCAATCATCGCCGCCGGGGGGAAGGCCGCGAGCAGCGTGAGCAAGAAGACCGACTTCGTGGCGGCCGGCCCCGGCGCCGGGTCAAAGCTCGCGAAGGCCGAGGCGCTCGGCCTGCGCATCATCGATGCCGCCCAGTTCGCCGTGCTCGTGACCCAGGGGCCTGCTGGCCTGGACGCATGATTTCTCAAGTTATGTAAACATCTGGTCAAGTCTTCCTCGACTCCCAGGCGGGAACGACCGTTCCCCCCCTACGATGGGGAGGATCAATCTGTCTGGCCCGGTGACAACCTGTTTTCGGCCGCCTAGTGGGGGGCTCACCCAAGTGCTGTTTGGCGTCGCAGCAATTCTCGTTACCTCGGTTGCCTTAAGTGGGGCCACCGGGACCCTAGCCGTGCCCGAAAGCAACGTCGCCGCGACCTCGATCCTGACCCGCTCTGCGCCAGCCAGCGTGCCCGCCGCGCCCTCCCATCCTTTCGTCCTCTCCGCGTTGCAATCGACGGGCTTCCGCTACCTTGGCGAGGCATCTGCTGATGCTGACACTGTCCGCACCTCGCCCGTCGACCCGGCATCCTCCCTTTTCGCCCCCGTGCAGGGCTTCCGCGCCGCTCCCGGTTCCGTCAATGTCGAGCTCCTTCCGCGGCTCGGCGGCCGCGCCCTCCTCGACCAGCTCAGCCTGCTCCAGGCCACCGACATTGCCGCCTTTGTGGCTGCAAACCCCGAGTCGGTCGCGAAGCTTCTCGTCAACCCGCCGTCGGCCAAGTCCATGGCCAAGTGGTGGTCGCTTGCCTCGGATGCCTCACGCGACGCGTTCCTCGCCGGCGCCCCGGAACTGGCCGGAAACCTCGACGGGCTCCCGATGGCTCTGCGCGACGAGGCCAACCGCGTCGTGCTGAGCGAGTCGATCGCCGAGGCCGAGCGCATCATGCCCGACCTCGGGCGGGCCAAGCAGGTCGACGCGGGCCAGCGCCTCCACATGCTCGGCGAGATCCGCAAGTCAATCGTGACGCGGGTGGGCCAGCCCAATCGCCACCTCCTGCAGCTCGACACCGTCTGGCCGGGGCGCGCGGCCGTCGTCATCGGCGATCTCGAGACGGCCGACTATGTGAGCTACTTCGTTCCGGGGATGTTCTTCTCCACCGACCGCCTCATCGTCGAATGGGCCGTGATCGCCGAGGACCTCTACAAGGAGCAGACCGTTTGGGTCAGGGAACTCGGCCGCACGGACGCGTCGCTGCGCGGCAAGTCCGTCGCCACGGTCGCCTGGATCGGCTACGAGACCCCCGGAATCCTCGACATCGCCTCGCTCGACCTCGCTCGAGAGGGCGCCAAGTCGATCAGCAGCGCCGTCGACGGTGTCAGGGCAACGCGCCCGGGCGACGGGCCGTACCTGACGCTGCTCGCCCACTCCTACGGCTCGACCGCGACCCTCATGGCACTCGCGGACGGCGCGATGGAGGTTGACGCCCTCGTCCTCATCGGATCCCCGGGCAGTACCGCGCAATCGGTCGACGACATCCGGATGCCCTCCGACCGGGTCTTCGTCGGCGAGGCCGAGTGGGATCCGGTCACCAACAGCGCCTTCTTCGGCAGCGACCCCGGGGCTCTCTCGTTCGGAGCCCAGACGATGAGCGTTGCTGGCGGAATAGACCCGATCACGGGCCGCACGCTCGCCGCGGCCACCGGCCACCTCGGCTACTTCGACATCGGAACCGAGGCCATGCGCAACATGTCACTCGTCGGCCTGGACCGCGGCGACGTCGTGACCGGGGCCGACAAGGCCAAGCGCGGCACGCTTCTGGCCGGCGGGCGCTGAGCCGCTGGCGCTGACGGCGCTGAGCGGCTTTCCCTGATGTTGCTGCTCCGCTGGGCCACGTTCCGCCGACCTCGACCGGCGCCGGGCCGCCCGTCAGAGTGATCTCGTAGTGATTGTAGGCCGTGCTGCCACAGCCGCTCTCGCCGTCGATCGACAGCGTGACGGTGGTGTGCGACGAGCCCGATCGTGCCGGCCTCGTCCGCCCCCGCGACGAGCCTCCATTCGCCGTGGAGACCGTCAGTGGACTCCCCGCTGTTCCGGCGGCGCCTGCGCAGTCGGAGAGGGCCGGGGCACCGACCAGTGCGGTGAAAACCGCCAATTGGCGCGCGGGTCTTCTCAACGGTGTCTGCCCCGGAGATGCGTTCCGTTGCCGTCCCGGGGCGCCGCCAATAAAAGCAAGGTGACAATGCCCAGACTCTGCGCATTCACTGCCCTGCTCCCCGCGGGATCGGGGCTTGCCCGGGCGGAATAGACTTGATGGCATCCCCCGAAGCCTTCACGGGCGCCGACTAGTGCACGGAGTCGCATGTCTGAAATCACGACCGAGCAGGTCGCCCACCTGGCTCACCTCGCCAGGATCGCCCTCACGCCGCAGGAGATCGAGAAGCTCACGGGCGAGCTCGGCACGATCGTCGATTCGATCGCCAAGGTGTCGCAGGTCGCAGGGGAGGATGTTCCGGCCACGAGTCATCCGATCCCACTGTCGAACGTCTTCCGCCCGGACGTCCCCGGCGAGACACTGACCACCGAGGAGGCCCTCGCCGGTGCGCCCGAGCATGATGGCTCACGCTTCAAGGTCTCCGCGATCCTGGGGGAGGAGCAGTAATGCCGCTCACCCGCATGTCGGCCGCTGAGCTCGGCGAGAAGCTCGCCGCCAAGGAGATCTCGAGTGTCGAGGTCACCCAGGCCCACCTCGACCGCATCGCCGCGGTGGACGGCGACGTGCACGCCTTCCTGCACATTTCGGATGCTGCCCTGTCGACCGCCGCGGACGTCGACTCCCGCCGCCTCGACGGTGAGCTGCTCGGCCCGCTCGCCGGGGTGCCGATCGCGATCAAGGACGTGCTCTGCACCATCGACATGCCCTCCACTGCAGGCTCGAGAATTCTCGAGGGCTGGGTGCCGCCATACGACGCGACCGTCGTTCGCAAGCTGCGCCACGCGCACCTCGTGCCGCTCGGCAAGACCAACATGGACGAGTTCGCGATGGGCTCCTCGACCGAGCACTCCGCGTTCGGCCCGACCCACAACCCGTGGGACCTCGACCGCATCCCCGGCGGATCCGGCGGCGGCTCGGCCGCTGCGGTCGCCGCGTTCGAGGCGCCCCTCGCCCTCGGCTCCGACACTGGCGGTTCGATCCGCCAGCCCGCGGCCGTCACAGGCTCGGTCGGCGTGAAGCCCACCTACGGCGGAGTCTCGCGCTACGGCGCCATCGCCCTCGCGAGCTCCCTCGACCAGGTCGGCCCGGTCAGTCGCACCGTGCTCGACGCCGCACTGCTGCACGACGTCATCGGCGGACACGACCCTCGCGACTCGACCTCGCTGAAGGACATCTGGCCGTGCTTTGCGGATGCCGCTCGCGCGGGCCGCACCTCGCGCTCGCTGAAGGGTGTACGGGTCGGCGTGGTCAAGGAGCTCAACGGCGAGGGCTTCCAGGCCGGCGTGCGCAGCCGCTTCGCCGAGTCGCTCGAGATTATGGCAGCTGCCGGGGCCGAGATCGTGGAGGTCTCCGCTCCGAACTTCGAGTACGCGATCGCCGCGTACTACCTGATCCTGCCCGCCGAGGCATCCAGCAACCTCGCCAAGTACGACTCCGTGCGCTTCGGCCTGAGGGTCAACCCGCCCGGTGGCGGCACCGTCGAGGATGT
>JAJAZI010000033.1 GCA_026785785.1 Microbacteriaceae bacterium | reverse complement strand
TGAAGTGGTGATCGATGTCGACGCAGGTGGTGTCGATGGCCGTGGCCTCCGCGCACAGCGCCGCCGACCAGTCACCCAACGCGTGAGAGGTCGTCGCGGCGGTGGACTGGGTTGACTCGGGGAAGTCGGACTCGAGTCTCTCCCAGCCGATCCACGAGTTGTGCGAATTCAGGACCGCGATCGAGGCGCCGGGGGCGAGGGACCGCAACTGCTCGAGCAGGGTCTGGGCCGCGGTGGTGAGGGCGGCCGTCTGGGCATCGATGCACTCTGTGGAGATTTTCGCCATCGTCTCGAACAGCACCTCATCGCTCGCGGCGTCGTCGAAAAGGGGGCAGGACGCGGCCCCGCTCGTGCACGGCGGCTGGTCGTTGAACCCGAACGAGGTGATCACGACGTCAGCCTTCGCACGCTGCTCGATCATCCGGGCGTCTTGGGTGAGCTGATCGGCGATGTCCCCCGTTGTCGCGCCGTCGTGGCGGGCGAGGTTCCTGACCGTCGCTGCCTTCCCGCTCGCCTGCTCAATCTCCGCGGCGACCGTGTCGGCGAAGCCGATGAAATTGGGGCAGTCCTCGCCGGAATCGTACGGAATGGAATCGCCGATCACGACCAGTACAAGCGGGTCGCCTTCGGCACTCACGCTCGGGGACGCCGCGGGAGACGAGGTGTTCGAGCATGCCGTGCGGGCCGCGTCAGTTCAGGCCGCGCCGCTTCAGCAGCGGCTCGATCACGGCATCTCTGCCCCTGAAGTCGCGGTAGGCCTCGAGCGGATCCTTGGATCCGCCGACGCCCAGTAACCGGTCGCGGAACCGGTCGCCGTTGGCGCGCGTGAGCCCGCCGTTCTCGGTGAACCAGTCGACGGTGTCCGCGTCGAGCACCTCGCTCCAGATGTAGGAGTAGTACGCCGCCGCGTACCCGCCGGAGAAGGTGTGCGCGAAGTAGGTGGTCGAGTAGCGCGTCGGCACGGCCGGGTTGTCCAAGCCGACCGCGGAGAGCGCGTCCGCCTCGAACGCCGCGACGTCGGTGATGCTTTCACCGGGCCCGATGGCGTGCCAAGCCTGGTCGAGCAGGGCAGCGGCGAGGTACTCAGAGGTCGCGAAACCCTCGTTGAAGGCCGACGACGCCCGAAGCTTCTCCACCAGCTGCTCCGGCATCCGCTCGCCGGTCTCGTGGTGCACCGCGAAGTTCGCGAGAACCTCCGGCCACAGCATCCACATCTCGTTGACCTGGCTGGGGAACTCGACGAAGTCCCGGTACACGTTCGTGCCGGAGAACATCGGGTAGGTCACGCGCGCGAAGAGTCCGTGCAGGGCGTGGCCGAACTCGTGGAAGAACGTGTTCACAAGGTCGTAGGTGAGCAGGGTCGGGGTGCCGACGGACGGCTTCGGCACGTTGAGGTTGTTGACGACGACCGTCGGATGCCCGAGCAGGCGTGACTGCGAGATCAGCGAGTTCATCCAGGCGCCGCCTCGCTTCGAGTCGCGCGTGTAGAGATCGAGCAGGTAGAGGCCGATCTCCTCGCCGCCCTCGTTGCGCACCTCGAACACGCGCACCTCCGGGTGGTAGCCGACGAGGTCGACGCGCTCAGTAAAGGTCACTCCGTAGAGCTTCTCGGCGGCGAAGAAGATGCCGTCGCGCAGCACCCGCTCGGATTCGAAGTACGGGCGCATGGAAGCGGTGTCGACGTCGTACTTCGCCGCGCGCACCTTTTCGCTGTAGAAGTCCCAGTCCCACGCCTCGATCTCGTGCCCGGCGAGAGCCTCCAACTCTGCCTGCTCGGCCCTGGCGTTCCTGGCCGCAGGCGGTGCGAGCCGGCCGAGCATCTCTGATACCCGCGCGGGAGTCTGCGCGGTCGAGTCGGCGGTCACGTAGGCGGCGTGTGAGTCGAAGCCGAGCAGCACGGCCCGCTTCGCCCGGATGCGGGTGATCTCGAGCACGAGGGCGCGTGTGTCATTGTCGCCCCCGCGGATGCCGCGGGAGCGCGACGCCTCCATGATGCGTCGGCGCAGGTCGCGGCTGGTGAGCTGGGACAGGTACGGATGCCCGGTGGGCAGCACGAGGGTGATGAGGTACTTGCCGTCGAGCCCGCGCTCGGCCGCTGCGTTGGCGGCGGCCGAGATGTCGTCGCTTGCGAGGCCGTCGAGCTCGGCGACGTCATCGATAACGACGGCGAGGCTGTTGGTGTCGGCCAGCAGGTTTTTCTCGAACCTCGTGGTGAGCGTCGACAGCTCGCGGTTGTAGTCGCGCAGCGTCTGCTTCTCGGTTTCGCCGAGGCCGGCGCCGGCGAGGGTGAGCTCGGCGAAGTAGCGTTCGACGAGGTACCGGGTCTCAGGGTCGAGGGGAGCGGCACCCGCGTCGAGGCCAGCAGGGATGGAGGCGTGGATGGCCGCGATGCGCGAGTAGAGAGCCGGATCGAGGCGGATCGCGTCGGAGTGCGCGGCCATCCGCGGGGCGATCTCCTCCTCGAGCTCGGAGACGAAGTCGTCGTTGTCGGCGGAGCTCTTGTTGTAGAAGACGTTCGCGACGCGCTCGAGCAGCTGCCCGCTGCGCTCGAGCGGGAGCAGCGTGTTCTCGACCGTCGGCGCTGCCGGATCGGCGCTGATCGCCGCGACCTCCTCGAGCTGCTCGGCGAAACCCGCGTCGAAGGCGGGCAGGAAGTGCTCCGGCGCGATCTCGGCGAACGGCGGGAGGCCGTGGGGGAGCGTGCTCGGGGCGAGGAACGGATTGGAGTGCGACATCCCTCCACCCTAGGCTCGCCGCAGGGGAGACGCGCGCGAGCACTACACCCACGGACTTCACGAGAGCGTGCTGAGGGTCTCGGCGCTGGTCATCGTGTTGCTCCCTCCGATGAGCGCGCGGTGATCCTGTCCTTCGCCTGACGGGCGGTCTTGCGGTAGGCCCGCTCGGTGTTGATCGCGACCTGCTCCCAAGTGAACCGTGCCGCGACCCGCCGGGAACCGGCCATCCCGAGGCTCGCCATCCTCTCGGGGTCAGCAAGTAGGCACGAGAGCGCCGTCGCGATGGCCTCCGCGTCCCGCGGCGGCACATGAACCCCAGTGACACCGTCGATGACGATGTCGACGAGACTGCCGACCCCGTTGGCCAGGATGGGAATACCGCACGCCATCGCCTCGAGCGCGACGATCCCGGAGGTCTCGTGCCGGGGGGCGCAGATGACGGCGTCGGCCGACCT
>JAJAZI010000032.1 GCA_026785785.1 Microbacteriaceae bacterium | reverse complement strand
GATGAGCGGGGAACCGCGTGCAGGGCAGGCTGCCCAGCGGGTGCGGCTGTGTGCGCGGAGGGCGACGCCGCGTCGGGCTCGATACGAGGCGTCGCAGCCGACTCGGCGGCGGATTGCGCCGGCTCTGCAGCCGATCCGGAAGCCAGCTCTGCGGCCGCTCCCGCGGAGCCACCCGCGGCCGATCCCGACGTCCGCTCCGCAGCGACAGCATCCGCGACGGACGCAACGCCCGCCGCAGCACCCGCTCGACGGATCGACGCGGGAACGATGTCCCCCGCGAGACCAAGCTGCGTGCTGATCCGGGTCCAGACGTCGCTGCTCGGCGCCTCGGCGAAGCCGCCTGGCGTTCCGTCGCGCGCGAGGTCAACAACGCGACGCAGCTCGACCACGTCCCGCCTGCATTGTGCGCAGGATGCGACGTGCCGCGCCTCGGCGTCGGGCACGGTCTCGCCCATCGCCAGCAGAGCGAGCACATCGGGGTCACTGTGGTTCGATTCGTGGTTCAGTTCACTGTTCATCGTCATTCACCTCCAATCGTGTTCGGAGCCGGTCAAGACTTCGACGGATATGACTTTTCACCGTGCCGAGCGGCATATTCAGTCTGGCCGATACCTGAGCATGGGTGAGGTTGTCGTAGAACGCGAGGTGCATGACCTTGCGTGGGCCTTCGGGAAGCAGTGCGAGCTCGTCGGCGATGACGAGCCGATCGGCGACATCTTCCGACCAGTCGATCACGTCGTCGTCGAGTGTCGCGATGATCGCCTCGCGGTTGCGACGGTCGCGCGCCGACTTCGCGTGCGCGTCGGCGATGGTGTTCTTCGCGATCCCGACGAGCCAGGCGGCCAGCCGCGCGCGAGTCGGATCGAACGTGTGCCGCCCGAGCCAGGCCGAGACGTAGACCTTTTGAGTAACGTCTTCGGCCTCGGTCACGTCGCCGAGCGAGCGGAGGGCCATTCCGTAGACAAGCCGCGCCCATCTCTCGTACATCTCCGCAAGCGCACGTTCGCTGCCCGCCATGAATTCAGCGGTCAGCGACGCTTGGTCGTCATCCTGCAGCAAATCAGTCACGGGGATCCTGGCGGCTGGTCGATACGGGGCTGGCGCCACGATCGGCGTGGTGCCCTCCATCACGGTATCTCCAATTGGCCGAAACACGCCACCCGCTCAGTAGCAATGCCCGACAGCTTGACGAACGCCACGAACATGTCACGTACCGGCCGGTATGGCGGTGAGGATGATGTTATCGATGTAGTGGCCGGTGCTCGAGTCGAATTCGCCGCCGCAGGTCACTAGGGTGAGCCGCGGATCGCCTGACCGGTCGAACACCTCCGCCATCGGGGCGTCGATCTTGCCAACCGACCGCACCTCGGTCACCAGATAGTCGACGGTCGAACCGTCGCTGCCGGCCACCGAGATGGTGCTTCCCGGTGACGCGTCCTTCAGTCGGCTGAACGGGCCGATTCCGTCGTGCCGGGAATCGACGTGCGCCGCCATGACGGTGGCTCCGGCATCGTTGGCGACGCCCGGGCCGAACTTGTACCAGCCGGCATCCGACGCATTGTCGGGCAGCGCCATGGCGCCGTCGCCGTCGAGGCCCATGGCGTCGACCCGCATGTCGATGTTGAGTTCGGGGATCGTCAGCCGCACGGGGGCGACCGGTGCGGCGGTCTGCGCGCTGCCGATGCTCGCGTCCCTGGTCCCGATCTCCGGAACGGCCGCCGACGAGGACGACGGCGAGGGCGAGGGTTCTGGTGCCGCCGAGGCGACGGGCGCCCCGGCGGCAGCACAGCCAACGAGCATGGGAAGGGTCAGCACGAGTATCAGTGCGGATCTCATGCCAACCCCTCCCATGCCCTTTATCATCCGTGGATCCGATCGCCTAGCGGCGCGCGGCGGTCCGACGGGTGGCGAACAGCGCGCCCGCGGCGGCGAGGAGCAGCCCGAAAGCTCCGAGGCCGATCCAGGTGGACTGCGCCGTCTCGGCAGCTGCTGCAGCGCCGGTCTGGCCCGCCGGGATTCCCGCCGGCGGAGTGTGGAGCCCGTCGATCGTCTGGATCGCGAGCGCGAGCGTGTCGCCGTCGAGGCTGCCGTAGGCGTAGACGATGGTGTTCACACCTTCCGCAACGTTGACATCGGCCGGGCCGAGAAGTGCCGGCTCGGTGGTGCCGGCGGCGACGACGGATGCCGGGACGACGCCTGCGGGCAGGTTCAGGATCTTCTCGTCGGGGTTCTCGAGACCCTCGATGACGGGCGCGTCACCCGCGAGGATGTCGACTGCAGGTGCCGCGGCCACGTGGCGCACGGTGAGTCGGCCTTCGCCGGCGGCGGTCGTCGAGACGTCGTTCGTGAAGAACGCCGCTGCCGACTCGCCCGCTGCGTCAAGGTGCGCAACGGCGGTGTAGTTGCCGTTGGTCGCGAGTGGCAGGTCGATCGGGCCGAGGACGACCTTGTCGGTGGCCGACGTCGCGTCCGATGCGGTGATCGCGACGGAGTAGGTCGCGGGGGCGAGCATCAGCGGGTCGGTGAGGGTGCCCGGCGCGAAGTCGTCGAGGGTGAGATCGCCGTCCACCCAGACGTCGACGGTCACCCCGGGGATGCCGTGGAGCACCGAGAGCTGGGCGTCGCCCTCGGCGGCTGTGGCAGACATGGGGACGGCAAGTGCTGCGATGAGAACTGCTCCGGCGGCTCCGCCGGCTGCGAGACGTGATTTCACGATGTACTCCTGTTCGAGCCCGCGAGCGGGCGGTGGAATTTGCGCTTACATGAACTACTTCTGTCGCGGCCCCCGATTTGGATGCACCCGAATGGAAAATTCTTTGAGAGACGGGACGACACGGCGAAATATTGCCGCGGCCGGGGCGGTTGAATCGGTCATGAGGACGGATGATCTGCTTGCCGCCGACACCAGGATGGGCACCGTCACCCTGCTCGTCTCCGACCTCGATGCGATGACGCGCTGGTATCGCGACGCGGTGCTGCTCGACGTGATCTCCGCGGCCGGCCCGACTGTCTCCCTCGGCCGGGGAGCCACTCCTTTTGTCGTGCTCGAGCACGCGCCCGACCTGACCCACGCAGCACAGCGCTCGGCGGGGCTGTTCCACACCGCCATCCTCTTCCCGACGAGGGCGAGCCTCGCGGCATCCGTCTACTCCATCGCGACCGCGACGCCCGGTGCGTTCACCGGCAGCGCCGACCACCTCGTGAGCGAGGCCTTCTACTTCGATGACCCCGAGGGCAACGGGGTCGAGCTGTATTTCGATCGGGCCCGTTCCGACTGGACCTGGACCGACGGCCAGATCCAGATGGCGACCCTGCCGCTCGACCCAACCGCGTACCTGGGCGCGAACCTGCGGGAGGGAGCATCCGCTTCCGCCGGCAGCGCGAGCACGGTGAGCGCGGGCGCCGGGAGCGCGAATGCTGGCAGCGCGAGCACGGTGAGCGCGGGCGCTGGCATTGCCGCCGCGGCAGGCGCCACCGTTGGCCACGTGCACCTGCGTGTCGGCGACATCACCACCGCACGCGAGTTCTACGTCGACCGGCTCGGCTTCGAGGCGACCGTGCAGTTCGGCGACCAAGCGCTGTTCGTGAGCGCGGGCGGATACCACCACCACATGGCAATGAACACCTGGAATAGTCGCGGCGCCGGCCCGCGCACGAGGGCGCTCGGGCTCGGAGTCGTGAACATCGTGGTACCGGATGCCGAGGGCCTCGGCGCCGTCGGGGAGCGGCTCACCCGGTTCGGGCACGAGGTCAGCCACGACGGGCAGACGCTCAGCTTCGACGATCCTTGGCGCAACCTCATCAGGGTAACCTCGACGACGTGAAGTCCTTTCAGTTCACCCGGCTGGCCGCTCTCCCGCTTGCGCCGGTGCTCGTGACGCAGGCGCGGCAGCTGCGCCGGGACACCCCGAGACTTCCGGATGCCGCCCTACCGTGGACCGGATTCCGGGCGGGGGCCGACCCGCTGCGGCTTCTCGTGCTGGGCGACTCGACGGCCGCGGGCGTCGGCGCCGAGACCCAGGACGAGGCGCTCCCGGGCTGGATCGCACACCAGATTGCCGAGCGCTGGCAGCGCGGCACGACGTGGCGCGCGACCGGTGAGAATGGCGCCACAGCGAAGGACGTGCTCGACCGACTCGTCGGCGAAGCGGCATCCGTTCCCTTCGACCTTGCCCTGCTGACCATCGGCGCGAACGACGCGCTCGGCCTGCGCTCGCGCGCGGCGTTCACCCGCGACGTGCGGGCGATCGTGCTGGCCCTGCGTGCGGCGTCGCCGGGAGCCGCCATTCTCGTGTCGCTCATGCCCAGGTTCGACCGCTTCGCGCTGCTGCCCGAGCCGCTGCGGGCGACCCTCGCCCGGCACGCCGGGAGCCTCGACATGGGTGCCCGTCTGGCCGTGGGCGACCTCGAGGGTGTCATCGCGATTCCGACGCCGCCGCCCTATGTCGAGGGCTTCTTCGCGAGCGACGAGTTCCACCCGAGCTCGCTCGGCTATCGGCTGTGGGCGGAGTTCGTGTTCGACTCGGCTCCCGGGCTGGACTTCGGGTCACGGCCGTGACCCACGCCGGCCGGAAATCACGCCGCCTACGCAGTAGTGGTCGTTGAAGTCGCGACCTCAGCAGCCACTACTGCGTATTGGGCGAGTATTCGGCCCCGGAGCGCGCGCGACGCCCGGCAGACTGGCCTCATGGCGATCCTCCGCAGCGTTGACGAGATCGCGGCCGTGATCACTGCCGCGGCCCGGCCGGTCCAGCGCACCATCGTTGGCGTCGTCGGATCCCCCGGCGCGGGCAAGTCCACCGTGGGCGAAGCACTCGTCGCCCACCTGAACGCCCTCTCCGCGAGCGCGCAGCTCGTCTCGATGGACGGGTTCCACCTGCCGCAGTCCCGGCTCGTCGAGCTCGGCCGGCGCGACCGGATGGGCGCGCCGGACACCTTCGACGTCGACGGTTTCGTTGCGCTGCTCGAGCACCTGCGCGCCGACGGCGGCAGCGTTGCCGCACCCGGCTTCGACCGCGAGGTCGAGGAGGCCACCCCCGGCACCGTCTCGATCGCCGGCGACCGCCGCGTCATCGTCGTCGAGGGCAACTACCTGCTGCACGATCAGGGCGGCTGGCAGCGGGTCGCGCCACTGCTCGACCTGGCCCTGTTCGTGGGGCTCGAGCGCGACATCCGACTCGCCCGGCTCGTCGCGCGGCACGAGCGGTACGGCAAGTCCGCTGCGGATGCTGGAGCCTGGGCACTCGGGCCCGACGAGACCAACGCCCAGCTGATCGAACGCACCGCTGCCCGCGCCGATCACGAGGTGCGGTTGGCCTGAACTGGTGGGCTCCTAGCGAGTCACCTCGCGTCGAGCGCTCGCGAGCCCCGCTTCGGCTCGGGCTCGGGCTGGAGTTCCCTGACGCGGGCGAGATCCGTGGCCGCCAGCGGCTCGTTCCACGACTTGATAATCGCTCAGGCGACGGCGGTGATCGGCACCGAGAGCAGGGTGCCCACGATGCCGCCGAGAATCGTGCCGGCGGTCAGCGCGAGCAACACGACGAGCGAGTACAGCTTGATCGTCT
>JAJAZI010000031.1 GCA_026785785.1 Microbacteriaceae bacterium | reverse complement strand
CGACCAGAAGCGTCGCACGAAGGATGCCGCCGAGAAGGAGATGGGTCAGGCCCGCAAGAGCCTCGACGAGCAGATCGCCCATCTCGAGCGCGTCTGGGACGACTTCCGCGGACTCAAGGTTGGCGAGCTCAAGGCGGAGGATGCTGTCTTCCACGAGCTCCAGGACCGCTTCGGCATCTACTTCAGCGGCTACATGGGCGCCGAAGCGATCCAGAAGCGCCTGCAGGCGTTCGACCTGGCGGCGGAGAGCGACTCGCTCCACCTCCAGATCGCCGAGGGCAAGGGCCAGAAGAAGATCCGCGCGATCAAGCGACTGCGCGTGGTCAACTCCTTCCTTCAGACCGGCAATTCGCCGGCCGCCATGGTGCTCGAGGTCGTCCCGGTCATCCCGCCGGAGCTTCGCCCGATGGTGCAGCTCGACGGTGGCCGCTTCGCAACCAGCGACCTCAACGACCTCTACCGTCGTGTGATCAACCGCAACAACCGCCTGCGTCGCCTGCTTGACCTCGGTGCTCCCGAGATCATCGTGAACAACGAGAAGCGGATGCTGCAGGAGGCCGTTGACGCGCTGTTCGACAACGGTCGTCGTGGTCGCCCCGTCACGGGAACCGGCAACCGCGCCCTCAAGTCCTTGAGCGACATGCTCAAGGGAAAGCAGGGTCGTTTCCGCCAGAACCTGCTCGGCAAGCGCGTCGACTACTCGGGCCGTTCGGTCATCATCGTCGGCCCGCAGCTCAAGCTGCACCAGTGCGGTCTGCCCAAGCAGATGGCGCTCGAGCTGTTCAAGCCGTTCGTGATCAAGCGCCTGATCGACCTGAGCCACGCGCAGAACATCAAGAGCGCCAAGCGCATGGTCGAGCGTTCGCGTCCGCAGGTCTGGGACGTGCTCGAGGAGATTATCCGCGAGCGCCCCGTGCTGCTCAACCGCGCGCCCACCCTTCACCGTCTAGGCATCCAGGCGTTCGAGCCTCAGCTCGTCGAGGGCAAGGCCATCCAGCTCCACCCGCTCGTGTGTGCGGCGTTCAACGCCGACTTCGACGGCGACCAGATGGCGGTTCACCTTCCGCTGTCGGTCGAGGCCCAGGCCGAGGCGCGCATCCTGATGCTCGCGTCGAACAACATCCTGAAGCCGTCGGATGGCCGTCCGGTCACCCTGCCCACGCAGGACATGATCATCGGTCTGCACCACCTCACGACCCTCAAGGAAGGCGTTGTCGGCGAAGGCCGCGCGTTCGCCTCGGTCGCCGAGGCGATCCTCGCGTTCGACCAGCATTCGCTGGACATCAACGCGAAGGTGCGCATCCGTCTGTCCGACGTGGTCTTCGCCGAGGGGGAGGAGCCTGCCGGGTACGTTGCCGGCAAGACGATCACCACCGTGACGACGCTGGGTCGCGCGCTCTTCAACGAGACGCTTCCCGCCGACTACCCGTACGTCGAGGCCGTCACCGACAAGGGCAAGCTCTCCGCGATCGTCAACGATCTCGCCGAGCGGTATCCCAAGGTCGAGGTCGCCGCGGCGCTGGACCGCATCAAGGACGCCGGTTTCTACTGGGCGACCCGCAGCGGTGTGACCGTCGCGCTCTCGGACATCCTGACCCCGCCGAACAAGCGCGAGATCATCGGTGGATACGAGAAGCAGGCCGCCAAGGTTCAGTCCCAGTTCGAGAAGGGCCTCACGACCGACGCCGAGCGTCGCCAGGAGCTCATCGAGATCTGGAACAAGGCCACCGCCGAAGTCGCCACGGCGATGGAAGCGAACATGCCCGAGAACAACACGATCAACCGCATGGTCACCTCCGGTGCCCGCGGTAACTGGATGCAGGTTCGCCAGATCGCCGGTATGCGCGGGCTCGTGTCGAACCCGAAGGGTGAGATCATCCCGCGTCCGATCATCTCGAGCTACCGCGAGGGGCTCTCGGTCGCCGAGTACTTCATCGCGACGCACGGTGCCCGCAAGGGACTGGCCGACACGGCCCTCCGTACGGCCGACTCGGGGTACCTCACCCGTCGTCTCGTCGACGTGTCGCAGGATGTCATCATCCGCGAGGACGACTGCGGCACCAGCCGCGGCCTCAACCTCACGGTTGCGACGCCGGATGCGAACGGCGTGCTGATTGCCGACCCGAACATCGAGAGCACGCTCTACGCGCGCAGCCTCGCCGAGGACGCGGTCGACGCGTCGGGCAAGGTTGTTGCGAAGGCTGGCGACGATGTCGGAGACGTGCTGATCGAGCAGCTCATCGAAGCCGGGATCACGCACGCCCGGGTCCGCTCGGTGCTCACCTGCGAGTCCGCAGTCGGTGTCTGCGCGGCCTGCTACGGCCGTTCGCTGGCC
The DNA here is from genome assembly GCA_026785785.1 of Microbacteriaceae bacterium. Taxonomy (GTDB): domain Bacteria; phylum Actinomycetota; class Actinomycetes; order Actinomycetales; family Microbacteriaceae; genus Marisediminicola. The sequence goes on along the minus strand of JAJAZI010000031.1, from coordinate 501 downwards.
ACCGGCAAGCTCGTCGACATCGGTGAGGCCGTCGGTATCATCGCGGCCCAGTCGATCGGTGAGCCCGGAACGCAGCTCACCATGCGTACCTTCCACACGGGTGGTATCGCCTCCGCCGACGACATCACGCAGGGTCTGCCCCGCGTGACCGAGCTGTTCGAGGCGCGTACCCCGAAGGGTGCGTCCCCGATCGCCGAGGCCGCCGGACGCATCACGATCGAGGACACGGACCGCAGCCGCAAGCTGATCCTGACCCCCGACAACGGTGACGAAGCGATCGCCTACCCGGTGCTCAAGCGCGCGACCCTCCTCATCGAGGATGGCGAGCACGTCGAGCTCGGACAGCAGCTGCACATCGGTGCGATCGACCCGAAGGAAGTTCTCCGGGTTCGCGGTGTCCGTGCGGTTCAGGAGCACCTCGTCGGTGGAGTGCAGGGTGTCTACCGTTCGCAGGGTGTGCCGATTCACGACAAGCACATCGAAGTCATCGTTCGCCAGATG
>JAJAZI010000030.1 GCA_026785785.1 Microbacteriaceae bacterium | reverse complement strand
GTGCAGGAGCTGGAGGATGCCGGGGTCGCCGGCCTGCACATCGAGGACCAGATCAACCCGAAGCGGTGCGGCCATCTCGACGGCAAGGCCGTCGTCGACGAGGCCACGGCGCTGGGTCGCATCCGCGCCGCCGTGTCGGGGCGCCGCGACCCGAACCTGCTGATCATGGCGCGCACCGACATCCGCGCGGTCGACGGACTCACGGCCGCGACCGACCGGGCGAAGGCCCTCGTGGATGCCGGGGCCGACGCGATCTTCCCCGAGGCGATGGCCGACCTCGCCGAGTTCGAGGCGATGCGGGCTGCGGTCGACGTGCCGATCCTCGCGAACATGACCGAGTTCGGCAAGAGCGAGCTGTTCACCACCGGTCAGCTCGCCGACATCGGGGTGAACATCGTCATCTATCCCGTCTCGCTGCTGCGGATCGCGATGGGGGCAGCGGAGCGCGGACTCGACGTTCTCCGCAGCGAGGGCACCCTCGAGCCGGTCGTCGCCGAGATGCAACACCGCGCGAGGCTCTATGAACTGCTTGACTATGAGGGGTATAACGCGTTCGATTCGAGCGTGTTCAATTTCACGGTCGCGCGATGACCTCGCCGACCACAGCAGCTGCGCCGCGAAGGAGCGAAACGATGACTGACCCCGAAATCCGCAAGGGCCTGAACGGTGTGGTCGTCGACTACACCGCCGTCTCGAAGGTCAACCCCGACACCAACTCCCTGCTCTATCGCGGCTACCCCGTGCAGGAGCTTGCAGTTTCGTGCATCTTCGAGGAGGTCGCCTACCTGCTCTGGCACGGCGAGCTCCCGACGCCGGACCAGCTGCTCGAGTTCGAGACGCTGGAGCGGTCGATGCGCCACCTCGACCACGCGGTCAAGCGCGTGATTGACGAACTGCCGCGGACCTGCCACCCGATGGACGTCGTGCGCACGGCTGTCAGCGTGATTGGCGCGCGCGATCCGCGCGCGGAGAACTCCTCGCCGGAGGAGAACCTGGCCAAGTCGATCCGCCTCATGGCGGCGCTTCCGGCGATCATTGCCTACGACCAGCGGCGCCGGCGCGACCTACACCTTGTCGAGCCGCGCGACGACCTGGCCTACTCGGCCAACTTCCTGCACATGACCTTCGGGGAGGTGCCGGAGCTCGCCGTCGTCAGCGCCTTCGACGTGTCGATGATCCTCTACGCGGAGCACTCCTTCAACGCCTCGACCTTCGCCGCGCGCGTGATCACCTCGACGCTGTCCGACCTCTACTCGGCGGTGACCGGCGCGATCGGCGCCCTCAAGGGCGCGCTGCACGGCGGAGCCAACGAGGCCGTCATGCACGTCTTCGACGAGATCGCTTCGGCAGACCGGGCCGAGGAGTGGCTCGACACCGCGCTCGCCGAGAAGCGCAAGATCATGGGATTCGGGCACCGCGTTTACAAGAACGGCGACTCCCGGGTGCCCACGATGAAGGCGGCGCTCGACACCCTGGTCGAGGCCTACGACCGGCCCGACCTGGCCGAGCTCTACGACCGGCTCGAGGCCGCGATGGGCGCGCGCAAGTCAATCAAGCCGAATCTCGACTATCCGAGCGGGCCGGCGTACCACCTCATGGGCTTCGATACCGCGATGTTCACGCCGCTGTTCGTCGCCAGCCGCATCACCGGGTGGACCGCCCACATCCTCGAGCAGGCGGCATCCAACGCCCTCATCCGTCCGCTGAGCCTCTACAACGGGCCGGAGGAACGCCACATCGGCTGACGAGGCGCCCGGGGCGTGAAAGCATGGGGAGATGACAGTTCCCACGCTCACCCTCAACGACGGCAACGAGATTCCCCAGCTCGGCTTCGGCGTCTTCCTCGTCGAACCCGCCGACACCGAGCGGATCGTTCTCGACGCGCTCGAGATCGGCTATCGCCACATCGATACCGCCGCGATCTACCGCAACGAGGAGGGTGTCGGGCGCGCGATCGCTTCATCCGGCATCCCGCGCGACGAGCTCTTCATCACGACGAAGCTGTGGAACGCCGATCAGGGAACGGAGTCGGCGCACACGGCCATCGATGTGAGCCTCGACAAGCTCGGCCTCGAGCAGGTCGACCTGTACCTCATCCACTGGCCCACCCCGAAGCGCGAGCTGTACGTCGAGAGCTGGAAGGCGCTCGAGCAGATTAAGGCCGACGGAAAGACCAAGTCGATCGGCGTGAGCAACTTCCTCGTCGAGCACCTCGAGAGGGTGCAGGCGGCGAGCGACACCATCCCCGCCGTCAACCAGATCGAGCTGCACCCCTATCACCAGCGTCTCGCCGAGACCTCCTACGGTCACGACCACGGCATCGTCACCGAGGCGTGGGGTCCGCTCGGCCAGGGCAAGTACCCGCTGCTCGAGCTGCCCGAGATCACCTCGGCGGCCGCGGCGCACGACCGCACCCCCGCCCAGGTCGTGCTGCGCTGGCACATCCAGCAGCGCCGCGTGATCTTTCCGAAGTCGAACAACCGGGAGCGGATCGCCGAGAACTTCGACCTGTTCGATTTCGAGCTGACGCCCCAGGAGCAGACCGCGATCAGCGGCCTCGAGCGCGGCGGACGCGTCGGCGGCGACCCCAACGAGGTGAACTAGCCCCACCGGCAAACCGGACCGAGCGTTCCGGCGCCTGGTGCCCCGGCGCCGGGCGCCCCCGCCGCACTCGTCAGCGCTCGTGTTGACGGGGGCGCCGTCGCAGGTAGGCGTCGAGCGCCACTCGCGCCCACGCGTCGCCCG
>JAJAZI010000029.1 GCA_026785785.1 Microbacteriaceae bacterium | reverse complement strand
GTCGAACAGCTCCGGTCCGTGCGTCGCGAGCAGCGCCTTGTTGGCGGTGATGACGTCGGCTCCGGAGTTGAGCGCCTGCAGGATGTAGCTGCGGGCGGGCTCGAGCCCCCCGATGAGCTCGATCACGATGTCCGCGCCAACGATGAGCCCCTCGGCGTCGGTCGTGAGCAGGTGCTTCGGAATCTCGGCCGAACGCGGGGCGTCGATGTCACGCACCGCGCCCCCCACAAGTTCGAGGCCGGCGCCGGAGCGCTGGGCGAGCTCGTCGCCGTGCTGGAGGAGCAGCGACACCACTTGGGCACCGACCGATCCTGCGCCCAGGAGCGCGACCCGGAGGTTGCGGTACTCGATCATTCGACTCCATTCGTTGCGGTGTTCGGATGGGCGGGGGCTGTGTCGATGCGGGCATCGTCGGCGCCGGCATCGCCGGAAAACTCGTTGGTACCGGCTGGCGTCGCAGCGGGACGCTCGTCGAGGCCGGCATCGCGGGACAGCAGGTCGGCCTCGGTCTCGCCGCGCACGATCACGCGGGCTCGGCCGTCGCGCACGGCGACGACGGCGGGGCGGCCGAGGTAGTTGTAGTTGCTCGAGAGCGACCAGCAGTAGGCGCCGGTGGCGGGAACGGCGAGCAGGTCACCCAGGGCGACGTCGCTGGGGAGATAGTCGGCGTTCACGACGATGTCGCCGCTCTCGCAGTGCTTGCCGACGACGCGCACGAGCGCGGGCGTGGCATCCGAGATCCGGTTCGCGATCCGCACCGCGTAGTCGGCTCCGTAGAGGGAGGTGCGGGCGTTGTCGCTCATCCCGCCGTCGATGCTGACGTACTTGCGCACAGCCGAGCCGTCGACGAGCACGTCCTTGATGGTGCCGACCTCATACAGGGTGAATGTCGACGGGCCGACGATCGCCCGGCCCGGCTCGATCGCGACGACGGGAACAGCGATGCCGAGGCGGGCGCACTCACCCGCAACGATTCCGGCGAAGGTCGCCGCGATCTGATCGATCGGCATTGCCTCGTCGACGCTCGTGTACGCGATGCCGAAGCCGCCGCCGAGGTTGAGCTCAGGCACATCGCCGCCAGCGAGGAGCTCGGCGTGCAGCGCGAGCAGCCGGCGGGCCGCCTCGGCGAAGCCGTCGGACTCGAAGATCTGCGACCCGATGTGCGAGTGCAGGCCGAGGAAGCTCAGGCCCGCATGCGATCGGATGACCGCGACCGCGCTCGGCGCGTCAGCGAGGGTGATCCCGAACTTCTGGTCCTCGCGCGCCGTGGCAAGGTACTCGTGCGTGTGCGCGTGCACGCCGCTGTTCACCCGCAGTCGCACCGCCTGCACGGTGTCGTGGCGGGCGGCGGCAGCCGCGATCCGCTCGATCTCGATGACGCTGTCGACGATGATGACGCCAACGCCGGCCGCGACGGCGCGGTCGATTTCGGCGAGGGACTTGTTGTTGCCGTGGAAGCCGAGCCGGGCAGCATCCACTCCCGCGGCAATGGCGACGGCGAACTCGCCGCCGCTCGCGACGTCGATGTTGAGCCCGGCCTCGGTGACCCAGCGGGCGACCTCGGTCGACAGGAACGCCTTGCCGGCGTAGTAGACCTTCGCGCTCGAGCCGATGCGGGCGAACTCGCGGTCGAAGGCGGCGCGCACCCGCTCGGCGCGTGCGCGAACGTCGGCCTCGTCGCACACATAGAGAGGAGTGCCGAACCGGGCAGCAAGGTCGGTCGCGGCAACTCCGGCGACCTCGATGGCGCCGGATGCCGCACGGCGCGCTCCCATTGACCAGACCATCGGCGTCAACTCGTTCGCGTCGTCGGGCTCGGCGAGCCAGGACGGGGCAAGCGGGTTGTCGGCCAAGGGGTGCCTCGCGAGTGAAGTGGGTGTGGGATCGAACCCGGAGCAGCTACGGGCCGTGTGAATTCTACCGAATGGGTGGCTGGGAGGAGTTCAGGCGGGGCAGGCGCCCACTTCTTGGAGAGCCTCTTCGCTGAGAATCGCGGAGTCCGCGGCGAGCTGGACGACCAATTCATTACGCCGGATGGCGGCAGACTCCAGAATGAAGGCCTCCGGCAGGAACTCGGCGATGCAGAACGAGCGGGTCTGGAGCACCTCGACCGCGACCGGGCCGAGCACGCGGCGCAGCTGCTCGGCGGTCACGGTCGCCTGGCTCACACTGAGGCTGTTCGGCTCGAAGGTCAGCTGGCCGTCGGCAGCGCCGGGGGCGATGCCGATCGAGATCGGGATCGGGATGCCGAACACCCTCACGTCGGTCTCGACGAGGATCTCATCGCCGTCGATCGAGATGGTGTCGAGCGGGATGCCACTCAGGTTGTCGGCCAGGTTCGCCAGCTCGTCCTCGGTGATGTAAAGGTCGATCTTCACCGAATCCGCGGGCTGGGAGCGGTCGAGCGGCACCCCGGTGGCGACGGCCTCGGCGGCGCCGGAGATCTGGCCGAAGTCGACGGCGTCGGCGGACACCTCGACGCGTTCGAGGCGGCCCGCGGCGAGCTGGGCGAGCATCGAGAAGCCGCCGACCTCGACCGCGACGTCGCTGCCGCGCTCGATCGGGAGTGCGGTGCCGAGTTCGCTCGCGATCGCATCGCGCACGACAGTTCGCACGGCGTTGTCGGCGATCACGAGGAGCACGGCGATCAGCAGAAGGACGATGCCGGCGACGAGGACCGCGACAAGGGGGCGGCGCCGTGTGGCGGTGGAGGCCGGCGCGGCGTCTTGTGGGGATGCGGTGCTCCCGATCGGCTGGAACGGCACGGTGTCGCGCATCGATTGGGTGTCGTTGAGGGGCACGGTGTCGCCTGCGCCGTAGGGCGTGTCGCCGGAATCCGCGCCGTCGGGCGCGGAGGGCCCAGCCGGCGGCGTCGACGACACCCGTTACATCCGATCCGGGGCGCTCACACCGAGCATCGCGAGGCCGTTGCGGAGTACCGTTCCGGTCGCGTCGCTCAGCCAGAGCCGGGTGCGGTGAATGTCACCGACGGGCTCTTCGCCGAGCGGGGTGACGCGGCAGTTGTCGTACCAGCGGTGGTAGGCGCCGGCGAGCTCCTCGCAGTACCGCGCGATGCGGTGCGGTTCGCGCAGTTCGGCCGCTTGGGCGACGATGCGGGGCAGTTCCGCGAGCAGGCCGAGCAGCGCGCTCTCGGTCTCGTGGGTGAGAAGCGAGGCGTCGAACACGCTGCGGTCGACCCCGGAGTCGGCCGCGTTGCGCGCGACCGAGAAGGTGCGGGCGTGGGCGTACTGCACGTAGAAGACGGGGTTGTCGTTGGTGCGCTTGCGGAGCAACTCGGGGTCGAGGGTCAGCGGCGAGTCGGCGGGATAGCGTCCGAGCGAGTAGCGCAGCGCATCCGTCCCCAACCAGGCCTGCAGGTCGTTGAGCTCGATGATGTTGCCGGCGCGCTTCGAGAGGCGCGCGCCATTGATGCTGACGAGCTGGCCGATGAGCACCTCGATGTCACGCTCGGGGTCGTCGCCGGCGGCACCGGCGAGGGCCTTGAGTCGGTGAACGTATCCGTGGTGGTCGGCGCCGAGCAGGTAGATCTTGTGTGCGTAACCGCGGTCGGACTTGCTCAGGTAGTAGGCGGCATCCGCGGCGAAGTAGGTGAAGATGCCGTTGCCACGGCGGATGACGCGATCCTTGTCGTCGCCGAAGTCGGTGGTGCGCACCCAGACCGCGTCGTCGTCGTCGAAGACGTGGCCTTGGGCGCGCAGCCGGTCGATGGAGTCGTCGATGGGGCTGCGCCCGGTGGCGGGGTCGACGGCGTGCAGGGTGCGCTCGCTGAACCAGACGTCGAAGTGCACATTGAAGCGCTCAAGCGACGCACGAATCTCGCCGAGCTGAAGCTGGTAGCCGAGCTCGCGGGCGTCGGCGAGAGCCTCGTCGTCAGGAAGGTCGAGCAGGTCGGGCTGCACGTCGAGCACCTTGGCGGCGTGCTCGGCGATGTAGGCGCCCGGATACCCGTTCTCGGGCGCCGGCAGCCCCCGGGCGGCCGCGAGGATCGAGGCACCGAAGTTGTCCATCTGCGCGCCGGCGTCGTTGATGTAGAACTCGGTGGCGACCTTCGCGCCGGATGCCGTGAGAACACGGGCGATCGAGTCGCCCAGTGCCGCCCAGCGGGTGTGTCCGATGTGAAGCGGTCCGGTGGGGTTCGCGGAGACGAACTCGAGGTTGATGGTCTGGCCGGCGAGGGCGTCAGTGTGGCCGTATTTGTCGCCAAGTTCGACGATCCGCTTGGCGAGGGAACCGGCCGCGGCGGCATCCAGGGTGAAGTTGATGAAGCCGGGTCCGGCGATTTCAACGGTCTCGAGGCCGTCGATGAGGCGGAAGCCCTCGGCGAATTCGGCCGCGAGGTCGCGGGGCGAGCTGCCGACGGCCTTCGCGAGCTTCATCGCGATGTTCGACGACCAGTCGCCGTGGTCCCGGTTCTTCGGACGTTCAAGCGAGATATCCGAGACCGTGATCACGGGAGCATCCGGCCCGGCACGGCGCTCCAGCAACTCGGTGGCGGACGTCAGAAGCAGGGCGGAAAGTTCAGCGGGGGTCACGATCGATGATTCTATCGCGACTGCTCCGCGCGCCCCTGCTCAGAGCTGGCCGACTTGTGCGTGAAGATGACATGAAGAGTTGCAGAAGAAAGGTCGGCGGTTTGCCACTGAAGCCCGGTGTCGTTGTCTCCCGGTTCGCGTTGACGGTTGTCGGCGTGGGCATGCTGGCGCTTGGCCTTGCCGGGTGCTCGGCCGATGATTCGCCGACTCCGTCGCCGGGTGCGTCGCCGGGTGCGTCCGCGGGGTCGAGCGCGTCTCCGTCGCCGTCCGTGTCGGCTTCAGCATCCCCCGAGCCCGCGACGTCACCATCGGCCAGTGCGGCTCCCGGCGGGCCGGGGGTTCCCATCACGGCGGGCTGCGTCGACCTGGTGTCTCTCGAGACGATGTACGAGTTCAACCCGAACTTCGGCCTCGTCGAGGAAGCGCCCGCGCCGGGCTCTCTCGCCGCGACAGCGGTGGCGAACGGTGGAGTGGCGTGCACGTGGGTGCAGGCGACGGATGGCTCGAGGATCGTCATCGGGGTCGCCCAGCCGTCGAGCACCTCGCTCGCGGAGCTGCGCGCTTCGGGTGCGGGATTCACGTCGGCCGGCGGGGTCGGGACCGTCCAGATCTTTACCGACAAGCACTGGATCGTCGCGTCGTCCGAGTACTTCGGCACCGCCGACGACGCGCAGATGCTGACCGACTCGGTGAGGTCGGCGCTGGGCTGATTTGGCGCACCCAGACGTGCCATCGCGTTCGGGGAACTGGCGAGAGGACCTGACGGCCTGACCCCCTATCGCTGTTGACGCCCGCCTTCACGTGCCTCCGGCGTCGCAATCTGGCGCGTCCTGCTGCGTCCCGCACTGAGCATCGATCGCTCGGGCGTGTCGTTTCCGGTTGGGTGTTCATCGTCAGCTCGCATTTTTTCTGGTGATGGTGGCGATGGTGGGTGTTCTGCTGGGGAGCAGGATGAGGGTTTGGGTGGGGTCGACCGATGTGGGTGGTTGGAGCCAGTAGCTGTTGTTGATGTTGATGATTTCCCAGTGGTTGTCGTGGAGGAGGAGGTGGTGTCGGCGGCAGAGGAGGATTCCGTTGTCGATGTTGGTGG
>JAJAZI010000028.1 GCA_026785785.1 Microbacteriaceae bacterium | reverse complement strand
GCTCAAGTAAGGGCTCGGAGCTGGCGGATGCGGGCGGGTGCCGTCGGAGGGGGCGCGCCTGCCGCCCGGCGCCGGATGGGGCGCGCCTGCTGCCCAGCGCCGGATGGGGCGCGCCTGGCGCCCGGCGTCGGAGGCCCATGAGAGCATCGAACAATGTCACTGGACTTCACCGCGATCGATTTCGAAACCGCCAACTCCTCGCGAGCGTCCGCGTGTTCGGTCGGCGTGGTCAAGGTGCGCGACGGCAAGGTTGTCGATTCGGCAAGCTGGTTCATCCGTCCGCCGCTCGGCCACGACGCCTTCAACGAGTGGAACACCCGTATCCACGGTATCGTCGAGGCGGACTGCGCCGATGCGCCGCTCTGGGGCGAGCAGTTCGCCGACCTGATCGCCTTCGCCGGCGACGACCATTTCGTCGCCCATAACGCCGGCTTCGACATGGGGGTGATCACCGCGGCCTGCGCGGCGAGCTTCATCGAGGCGCCCGCCTACCGCTACCTGTGCAGCCTCCAGGTCGCCCGCAAGACCTACCACCTCGACTCGTACAAGCTCCCGGTCGCGGCCATGGCAGCCGGGTTCGAGGACTTCGCCCACCACGATGCGCTCGCGGATGCCCAGGCCTGCGCGGCCATCATCGTGCACGCGGCCCAGCGGCACGAGGCGAGTGACATCGCGCACCTCGCCGAGCTGACCGGCTCACGCCTCGGGACGATCGGGGCGGCAGTACCGGTGCGGTTAAGGGCCACGGATCATGCCCCCATGGTGCTCAGCTGACGCAGCTTGGCAATGGCGCCGGCTCGGTCGTCTCGAACCGGCCCGCGGACCTTGGCGCTGCCGGTGGGCTCAGTTCTGTGGGCTGACCGTCCGCAGTTTCTCGCGGCTTCGCCGCACCACGAGCGCGAGGCCGACCGCGGCACAGCTCACGGGCAGCCCGAATAGCGCCGCCGCGATGTAGGCGAGGAAGATCCCCTCACTGGAAAGGCTTCCGGCGAGCGACGGCGCGACGAGGTCGCCGATCAAGACCAGCAGCACCGCAACCGGGAACACGGCGACGACCACGGGCGCCCGAACCCCTCGGCGTGCGAACACGATCGACGCCGCGACGAGCCACGAGGCCAGCGCGATCATTCCGGTGGAGAGCAGCCCCTGGGTGCCGGCCATCTGCACGACCAGGTAGGCGGCCTCGCCCCAGCTCTCGTCGAGGCTCTGGATGTGCGGCACGGTCCCATTGGCCTGCATCCGCATCACACCGGTTGTGGCGAAGAAGCCGCCGGCGAGGGCCCCGAAAACCGACACGGTATCGAAGCCGAGCGACCGCCCGCGGCCGCGCTGAAGCGAGTGCACGGCGATCACACCGACGACGAGTGCGACTCCCGCGACGACGAGCGCGAGGCCGGAGTACGAGTACAGGTCCCCGAACCGCGCGAGATAGCGGAGGCTGTCGGCCGGGTTGTCGCCGTCTCCTCTGGCCTCCCCAGGGGCAAACTCGAGCACGCTCGCCGCCAGCAGGGCGATCCCGGCCACCAGGAGCGCCGCACCGCCGGCGACATCGCCGCGTGCCTCCTGGACTGCCGTCAGGGTCGACATGGGCACACACTAGACCCGCACCCCACGTGCGCGGTAGCCTCCGAGCCGTCCGGCCGATCAGGCCGCGGGAGCGAGCAGATCGGCCTTGTACAGCGCGTCGCGCCGCTGCGGTCTCGCGACTCGACGCAGCTCCCCGCGCCAAGGACGGGATCCGCTGGCCGAGTACAACATCATCCGGCACGGCTCCCCCGCCAGCCGCGGCCAGTGCCAGGCGAGTGCCCGGGGACTGACCGCGACAGCAAATTGGCCCGTGTCGAACTTGAGCACGACCACGTCGCCGTCGCGGCGCGAACGCAGCGGGCCCGCCGCCGCCGCGATCACGACGGAACCGTCGGGAACGCGGCAGACGGCGATCTGCCGGTCAAAATCGAGCTCGTCGAGCCTGCGCCGGAACAGCACGGGAGCCGGTCGCGGATCAGTTCTGCGGGAACCCGAGGTTGATGCCGCCGTGGCTCGGGTCGAGCCAGCGGCTGGTGATCGCCTTCTGGCGGGTGAAGAAGTGAACGGCGTCGGGTCCGTAAGCCTTGCTGTCGCCGAACAGCGAGTCCTTCCAGCCGCCGAAGGAGAAGTAGCCGACGGGCACCGGGATCGGCACGTTGATGCCGATCATGCCCACCTGGATCTCGTTCTGGAAGCGCCGAGCGGCACCGCCGTCGTTGGTGAAGATCGCGGTGCCGTTGCCGTACTGCGAGGAGTTGATCAGGGCGACGCCCTCCTCGTAGCTTGCGACGCGCACGATCGACAGCACCGGCCCGAAGATCTCGTCGGTGTAGACCTTCGAGCTCGTCGACACGCGGTCGATCAGGGTCGGTCCGAGCCAGAATCCGTCGGCCTCCCCGTCGACCTCGATGCCGCGCCCGTCGACGACGACCGTGGAGCCGTCCTCGATCGCGACGTCGATGTAGCCAGCGACCTTGTCGCGGTGCTCCCGCGTGATGAGCGGCCCCATGTCGCAGCCGCGCGTGCCGTCGCCCACCTTGAGGTCGGCCATCCGGCTCGCGATCTTCTCAATGAGCTCGTCGGCGACCGGTTCGACCGCCACGACGACGCTGATCGCCATGCAGCGCTCCCCTGCCGAGCCGAAGCCAGCGTTGACTGCGGAGTCCGCGACGAGGTCGAGATCGGCGTCCGGCAGCACGAGCATGTGGTTCTTCGCTCCGCCGAGGGCCTGCACGCGCTTGCCGGCCTTCGACGCGGTCTCGTAGATGTACTTGGCGATGGGGGTCGATCCGACGAAGCTGATCGATGCGACATCCGGATGCTGCAGCATCGCGTCGACGGACTCCTTGTCGCCGTGCACGACGTTGAAAACGCCGTCGGGCAGGCCGGCTTCCGTGAACAGCTTGGCCATCCAGATCGCCGCGGACGGGTCCTTCTCGCTCGGCTTGAGCACGACGGTGTTGCCGGCCGCGATCGCGATGGGGAAGAACCACAGCGGCACCATCGCCGGGAAGTTGAACGGGCTGATGATTCCGACGACGCCGAGCGCCTGGCGGATCGAGTAGACGTCGACACCGGTCGAGACGTTCGAGCTGTACTCGCCCTTGGCGAGGTGCGGCATGCCGGTAGCGAACTCGACGACCTCGAGGCCGCGGGCAACCTCGCCGAGGGCGTCGGAGAGCACCTTGCCGTGCTCGTTCGTGAGGATCGCCGCGACGTCCTCCTTGCGCGCGTTGAGCAGCTCGCGGAACGCGAACATCACGGTCTGCCGCTTCGCCCAGGATGCCCCTGACCACCCGGGGAAGGCGGCCTTCGCTGCCTGCACCGCGGTGTCGACATCGGCGACGGTCGCGAGGCGGACCTCGCGCTGCACCGTGCCTGCGGCGGGGTTGTAGACGGGCGAGGTACGGGAGGATTCTCCGGTGAAGGCAGCGCCGTTCACCCAGTGATCAACAGTGGTCATGAGGCAATGCTACGGCCGCGAACGGCCAATGTCCGTGCTCGCTGGCACACTAGGCGCATGGACCCTCTTCTCGCCCTCCTGCTCGGTCTCGTCGTCGGCGCCCTCCTCGGTGCCGGGCTCGTCTGGTTCGTCGCGCGTGCCTCGTCGGGTGGAGCCGGCGGCGGCGTCGACCCCGCCCTGGTCGAGGCTCGACACGCCATCGATCTCGCCGCGATGCGTGCCGAGGAGACCGCAGCGCAGTCGCGGCTGGCCGCCGAGCTCGCCTCGGTGCAGGCGACCGCCGACGCTCTCGGTGACCAGGTGCGAGCGCAGCAGGAGCAGTACCGGGAGCTCATCGAGCGTCAGGATGCCGACCGTGCGGCACGTCAGGAACGCGACCGGGCCGAAGGCAAGGTGCTGCAGGCGCTCACCCCGGTGCAGGAGTCGCTGCGCGCGATGCAGCTCAAGGTCGCCGACCTCGAGACCCAGCGCAGCCTGCAGCATGGTGAGCTCAGCCAGCAGTTGCGCACCGCGACCGAGTCGGAGGAGCGCCTGCGCAACACCGCCGAGTCCCTCGCATCCGCCCTGCGCAACAACGCCTCGCGGGGGGTGTGGGGTGAGACGCAGCTGCGCAGCGTCGTCGAGTCGGCCGGGCTGCTGGAGCGGGTCGACTTCGACGTGCAGGCGAGCATCTCCTCGGATGCCGGAGCCGGACGCCCCGACATGGTCGTCTACCTTCCGGGCGGCAAGAGCATCGCGGTCGACGCGAAGGTGCCGTTCACCGCGTTCCTCGAGGCGAGCGCGATCCCGGCGACGGCATCCGACGCCGAGCTCGCTCGGCGCGAGCAGCTCATGAAGCAGCATGTGAAGGCGGTGCGCGACCACATCACGACGCTCGGCAGCAAGGCCTACTGGCAGGGCCTCGCGGCGAGCCCCGAGATGGTGATCGCGTTCATCCCGAACGAGTCACTCGTGTCCTCCGCCCTCGAGGCCGACCCGACCATCATGGAGTTCGCGTTCAGCAAGCGCGTCGCGCTGTCCTCGCCCGTGACCCTCTGGTCGGTGCTCAAGACCGTCGCGTTCAGCTGGCGTCAGAACGTCGTGACCGAGGAGGCGAAGCAGCTCCTCGACCTGAGCCACGAGCTCTACGGGCGCATCTCGACGCTCGCGACCCACGCCGACAAGCTCGGGCGGTCGATCGAGAGCACGGTCAAGCACTACAACTCGTTCGTTGGCTCGCTCGAGCGTCAGGTGCTGCCGACCGCGCGCAAGCTCAACAAGCTCGACGAGTCGAAGGTGCTCGGCACGCTCGACACGATCGAGGAGACCCCGCGCGAGCTCACGGCGTTCGAGCTGACCGCGGCGCTGGAGGCCGAGGCGTCGTAGGGGGCCGGTCGGCCCGGTCGTCTCGGACCGGGCGCACCCGTCGCCAAAGTCGGAAACGTGGCGGCACAAGTCCCAGCATTCGCCCGACTGCACCGCAATCGACGGGCGCCGTGCGGTGCACGGCTGCCCGGTTCCGACTTTCGCGACACCGCCAGGGCTCAACGCACCCGCGCGCGGCCCGTGCATCTGTCCGTGTGCCCCCGACCGGCGGAGCGACGAAGCGACGGAGCGACGGAGCGACGGAGCGGCCGAGCACGCGGCATCCGAATGCTACGAGTTGTCGCCGACACTTCCGAAGTCGAGCTCGCCGATCCACTTGTCGGCGAGGTGCTCGCCAATGACGCGACGCACGGTGCCGGAGCGCCCGCGTAGCACGATGCTCTCGGTGTGGATGATCGTACCCTTGCGGCGCACTCCGCTGACCAGTCCGCCGTCGGTCACGCCGGTGGCGACAAAGTAGGTGTTGTTGCTGCTCACGAGCTCGTCGGCCTCATACACGTAGTCGAACTTGAGTCCGGCGTCGAGGCCCTTCTGGTGCTCGTCGTCGGACGAGGCGACGAGGCGCCCCTGGATGAGACCGCCGAGCGCCTTGATCGCGCACGCTGTGGCCACGCCCTCCGGGCTTCCGCCGATGCCGACGCACATGTCGATGCGCGTGCCGTAGCGGGCCGCATTGATGCCACCGGCGACATCGCCGTCGAGCATGATGCGGGTGCCGGCACCGGCGGAGCGGATGTCCTCGATGAGTTGGGCGTGGCGGGGCCGATCAAGCACGGCGACGACCATCTCGCCGATCGGCTTGCCTTTGGCCTTCGCGAGGGCGCGCAGGTTCTCGCCGATCGGCTTGCGGATGTCGACGATGCCGACGGCCTCGTGGCCGGCGACGATCTTGTCCATGTAGAACACCGACGACGCGTCGAGCATGCTGCCACGGTCGGACACGGCGATCATCGAGATCGCGTTCTGCCGGCCGGCGGCGGTAAGCGAGGTGCCGTCGATGGGGTCGACCGCGATGTCGCAGGCGGGTCCGCGGCCGTTACCGACGTGCTCGCCGTTATACAGCATCGGCGCTTCGTCCTTCTCACCCTCGCCGATCACGACGACGCCGTCGAAATTCACCGTGCCGAGGAACTTGCGCATTGCGTCGACCGCGGCCTTGTCGGCCGCGTTCTTGTCGCCACGGCCGATGAAGGGCACCGCGCGAATCGCTGCGGCTTCGGTCGCTCGCACCAGTTCCATGGCGAGGTTGCGGTCGGGGTGGAGGAACAGGGTTCCGGTTTCGGTGTTCACCGTGGGCATTTTCATCCTCGTGTGGGTCGCATCTCGTGGCGGGGCCAATCGGGCGAACCGCCGTCCCAGCCTAGCGAGAGAGCGTGCCAAGGACGCCGCACATATGTGCGACCTGAGATGGACGGGGGCGGGAGATGCACCGCGCGGCGCATCCCCCGGGTCGAACTGGTCCCGCTAAAGCCCGATCGCGGTCACGATGAGCCACATGAGCCCGACGATCGCGAAGCCGGCGAGGCCGAGAATCGTCGTGAGCACGGTCCAGCTGCGAAGGCCGTCGGCGACGCTGAGCCCGAGGTACCGCGTGACGACCCAGAATCCCGAGTCGTTCACGTGGGAGAGGCCGAGCGCCCCGAAGGCGACCGCGAGCGCGATGAGCGCGACCTGGATCGCCGAGTAGTCCGACGCCAGGATCGCCGGAGCGATAAGCCCGCCGGTCGTGAGGATCGCGACGGTCGCCGACCCCTGCGAGGCGCGGAGCACGAGCGACAGGACGAATCCCAGCACGAGGATCGGAAGGCCGGTGGCCGCCAGCGTGCTGGCGAGCGCGGCGCCAACGCCACTCTCGGTGAGGACCTTGGCGAAGACGCCGCCCGCGCCGGTCACCAGGATGACGATCGCGACAGGCGGCAGGGCTGCCTCCATCACTTCGCCGGTGTGGGCGAGTGACCAGCCGCGGCGCACCGTGAGCAGGAAGAACGCGAGGATGAGCGCGACGAGCAGGGCGAAGATCGGTGCCCCGATGAACTCGAACACGGCGCGCATCGGGTCGCCGACGGGCAGCAGCGTCGCGGCGACCGTGCCGCCCATGATCATCACGAGCGGGATCAGGATGAGCGCGAGGATCGTGCCGGCACTCGGCGGCGCCTCGGTCGCGGTGAGGGTGCCGGTGCGGAGGCCGCCGACGGATGCCGGGGCGCGGGTTCCCGAGCCGGATCCGGATCCGGTTCCGGTTCCGGTTCCGGTCTCGTCGGCGTGGCCGAAGTTCGCGAACTGCAGGGCGGTGGCAGGCAACATCGTGAACTCGCGACGGTTGAGTCGCTTGGCGACGAAGTGGGTGAGCACTCCGAGCGGGATCACCGTGACCATGCCGAGGATCGTCACCCAGCCGAGGTCGGCGCCGAGCAGGGTGGCGCCGCCGACGATGCCGGGGTGCGGCGGGATAGCGACGTGCACGGCGAGCATGATGCCCGCGACCGGCAGCCCGAACTTGACGGGGTTGAGCCCCGCGGCCTTGCTGAATCCGTAGATGATCGGGATGAGGATGATGAATCCGACGTCGAAGAAGACCGGGATTGCCAGCACGAGCGCGGCACCCGTGAGGGCGGCGGCGACGCGCTTCGGGCCGAGCAGCGTCGTGAACCGAGTGGCGAGGCTCGAGGCCCCGCCGGAGACCTCGATGAGGCGCCCGAGCATCGCGCCGAGGGCGACGAGGATCGCGACCGTGCCGAGGGTGCCGCCCATGCCCGCGATCATCGTGGCGATGATGCCGAGGCGCGCCGGGGCATCCTCGGTCTCGGGGATCGTTGCGAGCGGGATACCGGCGGCGAGGCCGACGAGGATGCTCACGAGCAGCAGGGCGACGAACGCCTGCACCTTGAACTTGATGATGAGCACGAGCAGGAGAACGATGCCTCCCGCCGCTATGCCGAGCAGAATGGGCGTTTCCATGATGGGTCTCCGTTGACTGGTGAGGTGGATAGTAGCGCCGTGGCGGGGCGGAGATGCCCCGGCGTTGGCCGGGTGGACGGCTGTGGCTGGTTAGAGGGCGGGCTCGGGCGCGATGACGCGGATGATCGCCGAGTCGTCCGCGGCCGCATGACCGCCGGCCTTGCCGAGCAGGAAGAGCTGCTCGGCGGCGGCGGCCACGGGGGTGGCGAGGCCGGATGCCCGGGCGGCGGCCCCGACGATGCCGAGGTCCTTGACGAAGATGTCGAGGCGGCTGAGCACCTCGGCGCCGTCCTCGCTGTAGGCCTCCAGCATCCGCGGGCCCCGGTTGGCGAGCATGAACGAGCCAGCGGCACCCGACGAGAGAGTCGTGAGGGTGTTCTCGACATCGAGGCCGAGGGTGCCGGCGAGCGCGAGGGCCTCGGCGGCCGCCGCGATGTGCACGCCGCAGAGCAGCTGGTTCACCGTCTTGAAGGCCTGGCCGTCGCCGGGCCGGTCGCCGATCACCGTGAGGGTCGAGGCGAGCAGGTTGAGCACGGGGGCTGCCTTCTCGCGGGCGGACGGCTCGGCGCCGACCACGATGAGCAGGTCGCCGGCTCCGGCGCGGACGGGCCCGCCGCTCAGCGGCGCGTCGACAAGCTGCACGCCGAGGGCCGCGAGTCGCGCCGCGACGGCCGTGACCTCGTCGATGCCGACGGTGCTCGCCATAATGACGACGGCGCCTTCGGTGAGCACGTCGGCGATGCCGGCCTCACCGAAGAGCACCTCGCGGAGCTGTTCGCCGTCGCGCACGGCGAGCAGCACCGCGTCGACTCCCTCGGCCGCGCTGCGCGCCGAGTCGTGCGGGGTGATGCCGGCGTCCGCGGCGAGCGCGAGGCGCGCATCCGCGATGTCGAATCCGTGAACGGTGAGCTCGCTCGCGAGCCGGGTTGCCATGGGCAGGCCCATAGCGCCGAGGCCGAGCACGGCAACAGAGTAGGAGGTAAACGTCATTGTGGATCTCTTTCGGTGGGGTGAGGGTCAGCCGAGGACGAGCTCGGGGCGGGAGAGCGTCGCGACGACCGCCGCGAGGGAATCGTCGGTGCCGACGTTGCCGGCGAATACGACAAAGGGGATGCCGCGGGCGGGGCCGTCGATGGGCTCCCACAGCGAGACGATCCCGGGCAGCATCGGTCCGCGCACAATCGCGCGGCCGATGCCGAGCCCGTGCGTCGCGACGTCACTCGAGGTGATTCCGCCCTTGGCGATGACGAACCGGGGCGGGCGGGCGGCGAGCACGAGCTGCACGACCCGCACGACCGCGGTGGACACCCGGCGGGAGATGTCGAGGCTGGACGCCGCGTCGCCGGCCGTGCGCAGCAGGCGGCTCGTGTGCACAACGACGTCGCCGTCGGCGAGCGCGAGGGCGGCGGTCTCGGCAATCTTCACGATGTGGGCGTCGGCTGTGGCCGGGTCGAGGATGAGCGCGATGTCGAGCTCGAGGGAACGGACCGCGGGGCGGGCCAGGCGCAGGGTGTCGAGCTGGCGGGTCGTCACCCCGACGTGGGAGCCGACGACGATGAGCCCGCCGGCAGCATCCGACCCCTCCGGGCCGAACACGTCGGACGCCGTGAGCGGCTCGCTGACCCGCTGGCCGACGCGGGCGCGGACGAACGGCGGGCCGACTCGGTAGAGGAAGTGCTGGCCGGCCGCCTCGGCGGCGATGAGGCCGAGCGACAGGGCGCGGAGGTCGTTCTCGGTGACGATGTCGGCGACGACGGGGGTCTGGCCAGATGCGGCGGCGAGGGCCGTCACGATCGCGGCGGTGCCGGAGCGGATGACGCCCAAGTCGAGCACGATCACGTCGCTCGCGGCGTAGCGTCCGTGGGACTTCTCGCTGACCCAGTCGCTCAGGCGCGAGTTGGCGTAGCCG
>JAJAZI010000027.1 GCA_026785785.1 Microbacteriaceae bacterium | reverse complement strand
GCCGACGGCTGGACGGCGCACGAGCTCGTCGCCTCGGCCGCGCGAACGCTCGGCGCGAGGCGCCGCTGGGTCGGGCCGCTCGTCGCCGAAGTGCTCGCCTCCTACCACCGGCCCCCGATCGACGCCCCGCGCGAGCTCGCCTCCGTGATCGAGGCCGCGGAGGCCTTCCGGACGGCGGTCGCGCGCGCCGACGCCCGCCGCGCGCCCATCCGCATCGCCCACTACGCGGTCGAACCGGGCGCCGCGCGCGCGATGCCGGCCGGTGTCCCGCGCATCAACGGGCACGCGGCGCTTGCCGAGCTGCTGAGCCTGTCGCCGGGGGAGCTCGAGTGGTTCGCCGACACGGCGCTGTGGAACCGGCGCGGCACGTCCGAACGACTGCAGCACTACCGCTACGAGTGGCGCACCAGGGAGGGGCGTGTGCCGCGGCTGCTGGAGGTTCCGCAGCGCCGCGTCAAGGAGGTGCAGCGCAGCGTTCTCGAGAGCATCCTCGGCCCGATCCCCGCGCACGATGCCGCGCACGGGTTCGTGCCCGGCCGCAGCGCCGTGTCGGGGGCCGCGCTGCACACGGGCAACGACGTGCTGATCACCCTCGACCTGTCGACCTTCTTCGCCCGGGTAACCGCCCGCCGCATCTTTGGAACTCTCCGACAGGCGGGGCTGCCGGAGGCGGTCTCGCACACCCTCACCGGGCTCTGCACCCACGCGGTGCCGCCGCGCGTTATCGCGGCGATGCCGCCGGGCGGCGGTGCGGCGGAGCGCTTCGCGCTGCGCCGGGCGCTCGCGACACCCCACCTGCCCCAGGGCGCTCCGACGTCGCCCGCGCTCGCGAACCTCGCCATCCACCGGCTGGATGCGCGCCTGGCCGGGTGGGCGGATGCCGCGGGCGCGACCTACACCCGTTACGCCGACGACCTGGCGTTCAGTGGCGGTCCACCGCTCGCCCGGCGCGCGGATGCCTTCGTGCGCGGGGTAGCGAGGATCGTCGAGGCCGAGGGCCACAGCCTCAACCCGCTCAAGACACGCGTGCGCGTGGCGAGCGTGCGCCAGGTCGTCACGGGAATCGTCGTCAACGACCGCACCAACCTGCCCAGGGCGGAGTTCGACCGGCTCAAGGCCGTGCTGCACAATTGCGTCACGCACGGCCCGCACTCGCAGAATCGCGCCGGCCATCCCGACTTCCGGGCCCACCTGCTCGGCCGCATCTCCTGGGTCGAGGCCCTCAATCCCGGTCGCGGACGGCGCCTGCGCGAGGAACTGGCCCGCATCCGGTGGTGATAGGAGCCGCGGTCGGCGGCCCGGTCCGTTGTATTAGTCGAGCCACGTCGGCCGCCGGGCGGCCCAACCAGCAAGGCCGCCGGGCGGCCCAACTAGCTCGGCCGCCGGCTCAGCCGGGCAGGCGCTCGAGCGCCCACCCGTCGCCCGTCCGCGTGTACTCGCGCCGCTCGCTGGCTGTGTCGGGGTTGCCCTGCCAGAAGGTGAGGCGCGTCGGGCGGATCACGAATCCCGCCCAATTCGCTGGCTGGGCGAACTCCTCGCCGGTCTCTGCCGCGAACGCCGCCCAGCGCCTGCGTCGCTCGTCCTTCGGCAACTGCGCAAACTCCGCCGTGTTCTGCGAGGCGAGCTGCTGCAGGTACGGCGATCTGGCCAGGTAGGCCGACGCGAGGGCCTCCGCCGACACGGGGTCGGCGTGGCCCGCGACGACGAGCTGGCGGGTGAATCCGGGCCAGAGCACGGTGATCACTGCCCGTGGATCGGCGCGCAGGTGGGCGGCCTTGCGCGAGTGGGCGTCGGTGTGGAAACAGAACCCCTCCGGACCGGCCGAGCTCAGCAGCACCGTGCGCGCATCCGGCCAGCCATCGGGGGAGACGGTCGACAGGGTGATCTGGGGTCGATCCGCCTCGTCGTTGCCCGGCAGCCAGGTGAGCGCCACCGCGACGGGGTCGACGAGTGCCGGGTCGACAAGCGTGGGGCGATCGAGCGCCGGGTTGGCCTCGCCTGACTCAGCCACGCGCCGGATCCGCGAAGCTGAACCGCGAGATCTCCTCCAGCGCCTCGACCGACCGGGCCACCGACTCCTCGAACAGCGCCGCGCCGGCCTCGGCGGTCGCCGCGGTCGGGTCGCCGATCACGCCGCTCGCACCGAAGTCGTTGCTGAGCCAGCCGAACGACACCGGCATGCCGTTGAAGCCGATGTACTCCATCTTCGCGATGTGCTCGGGAACGTTGCGCTCGGCGAGCGACATGTCGACGAGGTCGGGCCGCACGTGCAGCACGAGGGACGTCTCTCCGTGCCCCGCGTGGATGCCGAGGCCGTGCTCGTCGGCGCCCGTGTCCCCGCCGGATCCGGCCCGCTGGATGCCCACCGGCATCGTGAACGTCTGCAGGCCGAACCGGCGCCGCAGCTCGCGGTTGGCGACCTGGAGCAGTGCGCCGTTTCCGCCGTGCCCGTTCATGAAGACGAGCTTGCGGGCGGGCGTGGCCGCGACCGAGCGGCCGATGTCGACGAGGGTGGCCATGAGGGTCTCCCAGGTCAGCCACATCGTCCCCGGCGCCCAGTGGTGCTCGTCCGACTTCGTGTAGCTCAGGGTCGGAAGCTGCCACAGGTCGAGGCCGGATGCGACGCCCCGCTCGACCGCGGCGGTCGCGAGCGACTCGGCCAGAAGCGCGTCGGTCGACAGCGGCAGGTGCGGCCCGTGGTGCTCGATCGCACCGGTCGGGAGCACGATGATCGAGTCGGCGGTGAGCCGCTGGGTGACCGCGCTGCCGGAGAGCTCGGAGAGCAGGCGCGTCATCGGATCGCTCCCTTGCGGGGACCGGCGTAGTCGAGGTTGAGCTTGCCCGGGTTCAGCAGCCCCAGAGGGTCGTTCTCCCGGGCGAGCTCGACCGTGCGCTCGATCTCGAAGTCGACGTTCCACTGGTGCGGGCTGTGCACGCCCACCCCCAACTTGCCGAGCGCCTCGATGCCCGCGTAGACCTGCTCCGGCGACTCGTAGATGCCCGCGAGCATCCCGATCGGTCCCACATGCTGGGCCTCGATGTGCAGCATCCCGCCTCGGAACACGGCGTGCACCTCGTCGATGCGGTCGATGAGCGCCTCGCCGCCGACCTCGAGGTGAAAGTAGGTGCCGGGGGAGGTCTTCTGCAGCCACTCGATCGGATGGTTGTAGGAGAGGGTGCTGATGCGCACGCACGCCTGGGGGCCCTCCCGCACCTCCTCGACGCGGCCGCTGCCGGCCTCGACCATCGCACGGGCGGCGTCGAGGGAGGCGGTATCGAGGATCGCGCGCAGGCTCGCGCGCCCCTTCGGGATCGCCGAGTCGTTTGGCAGGGCATCCGCGATCTCCGGCAGGTCGGCCGAGATGAGCCGCGGGGTCGGGGTGAGCGCGCGCATCTCGCGCAGCACGGCGAGCACGTCGTAGAACGTGTCGAAGCTCGCATAGAAACCGACCCAGTCGTGCACCGGGTCGAGCCGCACCGTCGCCTGCGCGATGATTCCCGCGGTGCCGTAGTTGTGCACGTAGGGCTGCGCGTCGTCGCCCTCGACGTGCACGAGCCTGGCCTCGGGGGAGGCGTGCACCACATCGAGGGCCGCGACGAAGCCCTGGTGGTTGGCGCCGTGCACGATCGACCCGGTGCCGCCGGACCCACCGGCGAGGAACCCGCCGATGCTCGACTGCGCCGTCGACGGGTACATCCACAGCTCCTGTCCGGTCTCCCGCGCGGCCTGCTCGAGCGCGACCATCGGCGCTCCGGCCTCGGCGGTGATGTAGCCGTCGCCGACCTCGATGATCGAGCGGGCCTTCGACAGGTCGAGCACGAGTCCGTCCTGCAGCGGGATTCCCTGCCCGTAGTTTCCGGTTCCCTTGCCGCGCGGGGTGATCCCGACCCCGTGCCGCACAGCGGCCGCGACGACGGCGGCGATCTCGACCGCGTTCGTCGGGAAGGCGACGATGTCGGCGAGGCCGAGGGGCAGGAGCTCGGTGATGATCGGCGACATCTTCGCGCCGTCGACTGAGGCCTTCTCCCTCGCCCGCAGGTCAATGGACGCGCCGCGCGCCCCGAGCAGTTCGACGAGCTCGGCGTGGAGGTCTTCGACCGACATGGGTGTGGTTCCTTTGCTGGTTGGTGCGGGCTGGCCGGCGCTGCGGCTCAACCCAGGTGCATTCCGCCGCAGACGTTGCTGGCCTGCCCGGTGAGGTAGTCGGAAGCTGGTGAGGCGAGGAAGGCGTCGTCGGCGAGATCGGCCGGCACGAAGCATCCGTCCAGCCGCGCGGCGATCTCGGCGCCGACGCCCTTGGCACCACCGGTGACCACGACCCGCGCGCCGGCCAGTCGCCGCGTGACGGGCTGGTTCGGGGCTGCCGTGGTCACCGGTGATGTCGTCATGGTGCGGGTTACGGCAGGCCGATGGTCTCGTCGATGAACTCGTTGGTTACCAGGTCGTCGACGGTGAGGCCCTCGAGCGGCGGGGTGCCGAGGGCCTCGGCGATCGGCGTCATGATCTCGAGCGTCTCCTGCACCCGCTCGAGGTCGAAGTCGCCGAGCGAGTCGTTGCCGGCGTTCCCGACGAGACCGAGGTCGAGCTGCTGCTGCATCGAGAAGTCGGCGACCTCGGGCGAGTAGACCCAGCCGGTGTCATACTCCTCGACGAGCTCGACGATCAGCCCGTTCGTCGCGGCGGGGTCGGTGTAGTAGTCGACCGTGGCCTGCTGCATGACCGGCACGAGCAGTTCGAGGCAGGGAGAGAGCTCCTCGAACTCGGCCGACCGCACCGACATGGCGCCAGCGTAGGCGCGCCATCCGGCGTCGTGGATGAGCTGGAACGCGACGGGCTTGCCCCAGTCGGCGACCTCGTTCTCGTAGATGAACGGCTCGGCGCTCGCAAAGCCCTGCTGCGCGTCGGCGCCCTGGGCGGCGATGAAGTTCGCCGGGGTTCCGTCGTAGCCGCCGTCGATCTGGTCGATCGACAGCTGGCCGTCGGCGAGGAAGTACTCCATGTAGGTGGCGCCACCGAAGTAGCGCACGAACGCCCCGGTCTCACCGAGCTCGGCGATGGTCTCCACCTCGGGGTAGGTCTCCGGGTCCCACATGATCATCTGCGGGTTGATGTCGAGCGGGGCGAGCACGGCCTTCGTGGGGAGGTCGGCCGACTGCTGAACCTGTTCGTCCGTTACCGCGTAGCCGAGGGTGATGGAAGTGTCCTGGTACATCTGGGCGGCGACGGTCTGGAAGCCGATCGCGGGACCGCCCGATCGCACCTCGACGTTGACGCCGGTGTACTCGCCGCTGGCCATGAGCGGGCCGGACACGGACTTGAGGTCGGCGTCGATCGTGTACTCCTCGCCGAGGAGGTTGTACTGGGCACCGTGCTCGGACTCGGGGTTCCAGTCGGTCTGGATCACGACCGTCTCCGGGCACGCCGCGGAGAGGTCGATCGCGCCGATCTCGAGGTCTGCACTCGGTCCCGCCTCGGCGTCGCCTCCCGCGGTGCATCCGGAGAGGGCGACAAGGGCGGCGAATACGCCGACGGCCGCTATGGTTCGGCGTTGGGGTGTGCTGGGCATGGTTCTCCTTGAG
>JAJAZI010000026.1 GCA_026785785.1 Microbacteriaceae bacterium | reverse complement strand
GGGCTCGGGGTCGAGGCGTAACGGATCGAGACATCGGCGTGCCGGTCGAACCGGTAGCCGACGCCGCGCACCGTGCGTACGACGTCCTCATAGGCGCCCAGCTTGGAGCGCAGGCGGCGCACGTGCACGTCGATGGTGCGCTCGTTGGGGGCATCCTCGTCGCTGTCCGACCAGAGCGAGGAGATGAGCTCGGCCCGCTCGATCGTGCGCCCCTCGCGCAGCACGAGGTACTGCAGCAGCTCGAACTCCTTATAGGTCACCCCGGCGGTCTCCTCGTCGAGCACGAGGCGCTTGCGCGACAGGTCGATGACGACGCCGGCGCGCCTCTCCGGCTCAGGCTCCGGAGCCTGGCGGTGCTTCGCGAGTGCCGACGGGTCCTGCAGGGCGAGGCGCACCACATCGACGTCCCGCCCGCCGGCTCCGGCCGGGGCCAGCGCGACGGCGGCATAGGTCTCGGCGGAGGGAACGAGCTGCGCCGTGAGCGCCTTGAGCTGCTCGACAATGGCGCCGAGGTCGGTGCCGGCTGCGGCGGCCTTCGCGTCGTCGATGCCGACGTAGAGCACGAAGCCGCGCGGTTCGGTGCCGACCGGCACGGCGCGCAGGTGGCGCGTGGGAGCCGGTTCGGCCGCCGCGGCAACCGGGGCCAGAGTGGAGTGGGAACGGGTCAGTTGTGCGGGTGCGAGTGACATCGGTAACGGATCCTTGAGGAGGGTGAAGGGCCTCTGATGATGAGGGTGTGATCCTTCTGGGACGTACGGGTCGTGCAGTGCGGGTCGCATCCGTTATGAAGGAGGCGGACCGGGGAGCTCACACGTCGAGAGGAAATTCCACGACGGTGCGGCTCGGCAAGGGTAGGGCCGTTAGGCGCACATTCGACAACACATCATGCCCGCGATCCCACGGGCCTCAAGGGAGGTCGGGGCGTGCAGGCTGACGGTCATTGGGCAAGTCTCTTGCACGAGGGCGTGTCGTGTCAAGTTGTGGCACCCACTCCGGGGTCCCGACTGCCGCGCCGAAGAGCGAGCTGTCGCGGACCACGCACGACTCGAACCGTCCGGCGCCGATCTCGCGGCAGCATCAGTCCTCGCCGGTGAAGCGCCTGCCGCTAGACGGTTCCGTACAGCCGGTCGCCCGCATCGCCGAGGCCGGGCACGATGTACCCCTTCTCGTTGAGGCGTTCGTCGAGGGAGCCGAGCACGATGGTGACCTCGCGACCGTGGGTCGCCTTCTCGACCGCGGCGAGGCCCTCCGGCGCGCCGAGCAGGCACACGGCGGTGACGTCGACGGCACCCCGCGCGAACAGATACTCGATCGCGGCAATGAGCGACCCGCCCGTCGCGAGCATCGGGTCGAGCACGAAGCACTGGCGATTCGAGAGGTCGCCGGGCAGGCGCTCGGCGTAGATGTCCGGCTGCAGTGTCTCCTCGTTGCGCACCATGCCGAGAAAGCCGACCTCGGCGGTCGGGACCAGCTTGACCATCCCCTCGAGCATCCCGAGTCCGGCGCGGAGGATCGGCACGACGAGCGGCCGCGGCAGGGCAATCGCGACGCCCTGGGTCTCGGCCACCGGGGTCTGCACGGTGACCGCCTCGACGCGCACGTTGCGGGTGGCCTCGTAGGCGAGCAGCGTCACGAGTTCCTCGGTAAGGGCGCGGAACGTCGGTGACGACGTCGTCTTGTCACGAAGCACCGTCAACTTGTGGGTGATGAGCGGATGGTCGGCAACATGAACTCGCATAGGCTCAATCTATCGGAGGGGCGCGGGATGAACGGATACAGCGGTTGGATGCGCGAGGCCATCGCCGACGCCCGCCTCGCGCTCGACACCGGTGACGTGCCCGTCGCCGCGTTTGTCATCGGCGCCGACGGCACTGTGTTCGGACGCGGTCGCAACGAGCGCGAGCTCCGCCACGACCCCACCGCGCACGCCGAGATCGTCGCGATCCGCGAGGCGGCGCGCGCGACGGGGAACTGGCACCTCACCGATGTGACCCTCGTCGTCACGCTCGAACCGTGCGTCATGTGCGCCGGGGCGATCCTCGCCGCGCGCATCCCCCGCGTCGTCTTCGGCGCCTGGGACGAGAAGGCGGGGGCGGCCGGCAGCGTCTACGACGTGCTGCGCGATCGGCGGCTCAACCATCGGGTCGAGGTCGTCGCGGGCGTGCTCGCCGAGGAGTGCGGCGCCGTGCTGCTCGACTTCTTCCACTCGCGCCGCTGACCGCCGCGACCGCTACAGGGCGTCGAGCCACTCCCCGAGCATCGCGAGTGCCGCACGTTCCATCCGCTCGGCGTACCGGTCGCGCTGCTCGAGCAGCTCCGCGCCGTCGATGCCGTGCCTGGCGAGCTCGGCCGCACCCTGCGCGATCCACTCCTCGTACATCGTGCCCGTGATCTCGGGATGGAACTGGACGGCGAGGGCGTAGTCGCCGAGGCGGAAGGCCTCGTTGCTGTACTCGGCCGAGCTCGCCAGCCGGGTGGCGCCGGCCGGGAGCCGGAAGCTGTCGCCGTGCCACTGCATGACGGGCACACCCGCGAAGTGCCGCAGCGGCGAGTCGCGCCCGGCCTCGGTGAGGTTCACGTCGCGGAAGCCGATGACGACCGACTTGCCCTTGCTCGCTCGCCCGCCGAGCGCGTGCGCCATCAGCTGGGCTCCGAGGCAGAGTCCGAGAGTGGGCTTCTCGTCCTCGAGACGCTTCGCCAGCAGGTCGAGCTCGTCGACGAGGTAGCCGTACTCGTCGGTCTGATAGGCGCCCATGTCGCCGCCCAGCACCACCACGAGGTCGGCTTCGATCATTTCGATGCTGCCGGGGCCGAGGTCGCTCGCGTCGATGGTGGTGATCTGGTAGCCGCGCTCGCGCAGCAGGCCGTCGAAGCTGCCGAGGTGGGCGATGTCGAGGTGGCGGATCACGACCGCGACCCTGCCGGCGGCGATGGCGCCCATTAGTCGGCCGCCTTGATGACGATCGCGTCGGTCGGTGGGTTCTCAGCGGCTGTCTCGACATAGATGTCGGGTTCGAGATAGATCACGCGGGCGACCGGAACCGCCTCGCGGATCCGCGCTTCGACCGCGTTGATCGACGCGGCGATGTCGGTGAGCCTCGACCGGCCCCCGAGCGCGACCTTCGCGGCGACGAGCAGCTCATCGGGCCCGAGGTACAGGGTTTTCATGTGGATCAGCGCCTCGACCTCTGGGTCGGCATTGATGGCGTCGCGAATCCTCACGGCATCCGCGGCGCTTGCCCCTTCGCCCAGAAGAAGGCTCTTCGTCTCGATGCCGAGGATGATCGCGACCACGATGAGCAGCGCGCCGATCGCGAGGGTGCCGATTGCGTCGAAGACGCTGTCGTCGCTGATGATCGTCAGCCCGACCCCGGCCAGCGCGAAGAAGAGGCCGAGCAGCGCAGCGAGGTCCTCGAGCAGCACGACAGGAAGCTCCGGCGCCTTCGAGCGGCGCACGAATTCGACCCAGCCCTGCTTGCCGCGCACAAGGTTCGACTCGCGCACGGCGGTGCGCAGCGAGAACGACTCGAGCGCGATCGCGATCACGAGCACGAGGATCGGCAGCCAGGCATTCTCGAGTGGATGCGGGTTGGTCAGCTTTTCGATACCTTCGTAGATCGAGAACATTCCGCCGACGCTGAACAGGATGATCGACACCACGAACGCGTAGACGTAGCGCTCGCGTCCGTAGCCGAACGGATGCTCGGGGGTGGCGGCGCGCTTGGCCCTGACACCGCCGCGGAGCAGCAGAACCTGGTTGCTCGTGTCGGCGAGGGAGTGGACGCCCTCTGCGAGCATCGCGCTCGACCCGGAGAAGAACCAGGCGATGAACTTGGTGATCGCGATGCCGAGGTTGGCGAACAATGCCGCGACGATTGCCTTGTTTCCGCCAGATGCACTCATGGGCCAATCCTAGGATGGGCAGATGGTCAACCTTCCTTCAATCGCGATTCTCGGCACCGGCTCGATGGGCGGCGCGATCCTCAGTGGGCTGCTCGCACCCGGCGTCACCGTCGACGGCAGCATCCGGGTCACCAACCGCTCCGAGCGGAAGGCGGCGGCACTGCGATCGCCCTCCGTCACGAGCCTGGCGATCGAGAAGGACCGCGGGGCCAACGTCGCGGCGGTGGCGGGCGCGCGCATCGTGCTCGTCGCGGTCAAGCCGCACATGGTGCCGGACCTCCTGCGGGAGATCTCCGGTGCGATCGACCCGGGTTCGATTGTCGTGAGCGTCGCGGCCGGAGTGCGGATCGACACGATGCAGGCGATCGTCGACGTGCCGGTGCTCCGCGCGATGCCGAACACCCCCGCGACGGTCGGCCGCGCGGTGACTGGGGTGAGTGCGGGGGATCGCGCATCCGCGGCGGACGTCGCGGTCGTGACCGCCCTGTTCGGCACCGTCGGCTCGGTGCTCGAGGTGCCGGAGAGCCGGATCGACGCGCTCAGCGCCATCTCGGGTTCCGGCCCCGCCTACGTGTTCCTGCTCATCGAGGAGCTCGAGCGCACGGCCTTCAAGCTGGGCTTCACCCGGCAGGAGTCCAGGGTCATGGTCGAGAACACGTTCCTCGGCGCCTCCGAGCTGCTCGCGGCCTCAGGGGAGACCCCCGCGGAGCTTCGCCGCCGGGTAACGAGCCCCAAGGGCACCACCGAGCGCGCGATCGAGGTTCTCGAGGAGGCCGGGCTGTCAGCGCTGTTCGACCGGGCGACGGATGCCGCGATCGCGCGCGCGAAGGAGCTCGCCGCGTCCTGACGGCCGGGCACAGGCGGCCCGGCGCCGCACTCAGGCGCCGCGCCGCCACGCTCAGGCCTGCAGCGAGGCGAACTTCTCGATATCGGCGGAGTTGCCGCTCACGATGATGAGATCGTGATTGGAGATCACGGAATCGGGCGTCGCATAGGTGAATTCCTTGCCGGGCGACTTGACCCCGACGACAGTGATGCCGTACTTGCGGCGCACGCTCGACTCGCCCAGACTCACCCCGCGGATCGGCTTGGGCGGATACATCTTCACGATCGCGAAGTCGTCGTCGAACTCGATGAAGTCGATCATTCGGCCGGAGACGAGGTGCGCGACGCGCTCGCCGGCCTCGGCTTCCGGGTAGATGACATGGTTCGCGCCGATTCGCGCGAGGATCTTGCCGTGCGACTGGCTGATCGCTTTGGCCCAGATCTGCGGGATCTTGAGGTCGACGAGGTTCGCGGTGATGAGCACGCTCGCCTCGACGGACGAGCCGACCGCGACGACCGCGACCGAGAAGTCCTGCGCGCCGATCTGGCGGAGGGCGTCGATGCTCCGCGCATCCGCCTGAACCGCGTGGGTGACCCGCTCGGACCACTTCTGCACGAGGCCGGCGTTCTCGTCGACGGCGAGCACCTCGCGGTCGAGCCGGTCGAGTTGCCCGGCGGTTGCCGCCCCGAAGCGGCCGAGGCCGATAATGAGCACGGGTGCGTCGTGCGGAATGCGCTCAACCAACGATCGGCCTTTCTTCTGCGCGCCGGAACAGCTGCCGGCGAGTGCTCGCGGCAAGCGCCGCGGCGAGAGTCACTGTACCAACGCGCCCCATGAACATGGTGGCGGCGAGCACATACTGGGCGGCATCGGGGGCGTCCTCGGTGAGGCCGGTCGTCAGCCCGCAGGTCGCGAACGCCGAGATCACGTCGAACAGCACCAGATCGAGGGGGGCATCGGTGATCTGCTGGATGATGATTGTCGCGGTGGCGACGGTCGTCGCCCCCCAGAGCACGATGCTCACGGCGATGCGCAGCACGTCGGACGGGATGCGGCGGTCGAAAGCCTCCATCGACTCGCTGCCGCGCGCCTCGGCGAAGGCCGCGAGGAAGAGGATCGCGAGTGTCGTGACCTTGATGCCGCCAGCGGTCGAGGCCGAGCCCCCGCCCACGAACATGAGCATGTCGGCGACGAGCAGGCTCGCGCCGTTGAGATCGGCGATGTCGATCGTGGAGAACCCGCCCGACCTCGTCATCATCGAGAGGAACGCCGACTGGAGGGCGGTCTGCCCGGCGTCCATCGAGCCGAACGTCGCAGGGTTCGAGTACTCGAGGCCCAGGAAGGCGAACGCGCCGAGCACGAAGAGGATCAGGGTGGTCACGAGCGTGAGCTTCACGTGCAGCGACCAGCGCTTCGGCTTGCGGAAGTTGCGGCTGACCGCGTAGATCACGGGGAATCCGATCGCGCCGAGGAAGACCGAGAGCATCATGACGCTGAGGAACCACGGGTCGGTCGCGAATGGATCCAGCCCGCCGGGGGAGAGCACGAAGCCCGTGTTGGTGAATGACATGACGGAGAAGTAGGACGAGACCCAGACGGCCTCGAGGAGGTCGCCGCTCTCGGATAGCACGCGCGGGAAGAACAGCAGCGCGATGATGAGCTCGATGACGATCATGCTCACGGCGACGGTGACGAGCAGGCCGCCGATCTCGCCCAGCCGGACGGCTTGGCCCTCCGCGACCGCGGCTCCCCGGCCGATGCGGAGCGGGTTGCTGTCGCCGACGGCCATGAGTCTCGCCTGCAGGCCGAGCCGGCGGGCGATCACGAGGCCGAGGATCGACGCGAGCGTGAGCACGCCGACCGCGCCGATCTGCACCCCGATGAAGATGACCGCATGACCGAATGGCGACCAATAGGTCGCCATGTCGACGGTCGAGAGGCCCGTGACGCAGATGACAGAGACGGCGGTGAAGAACGCGTCGACGAAGGGGGTGAAGTCGGAGGTGCGATTGGAGATCGGCAGGCCGAGCAGAACGGTGACAGCGGCGACGAGGCCCGCGAAGATGATGATCGCGAATCGTGCGGGTGTGGCCGCGGCGAAGTCGTCGATGAAATCGCGGGCCCGGCCCAGCAGGGTCTTGCGTGACACCGGCTTGGTGGCCATCATTTCCCCTCGGCAGACTGGTGGCTCGACATGCGTGAACGACTTCGCCATGGTACTCCTCGCGCGCGGGCCGCTAGCCTGAGCGGATGGCCGACATCTTTGACGTTCTCGCCGACGCGACACGGCGCGACCTCCTTCAAGTGCTCCTCGACAAGTACGTGGCCTCCGACGGCGACGTGGGGGAGCTGAGCGTCGGGGAGATGGTCGAGTTGCTCGCGATCAGCCAGCCGACCGTGTCGAAGCATCTCAAGGTGCTGCGCGACAGCCACCTCGTTCGGGTACGGGAGGGCGGCCAGCACCGCTACTACAGCCTCGACCCGGCACCGCTCGAGGCCGTCGAGGACTGGCTGGTTCCATTCCTCGCGTCGCACTTCGAGGTGGAGGCGAATGACGGGGGCATCGCGGTGTTCGCCGCGTGGTCGGGCGGGGGCGTTCCCGGACCGCTCCGGCGGGTCGCACAGTCGCTGCCGAGCGGTGGCGTGGCAGGTGCGTCGATCGGGCGGGCGGCCGCCGGCGCGTCCCACCAGGCGCGTTCCGTGCTCGAGGGCGCGACCGCCGGCCTGCACCAGCGGGTTCTCGAGCCGCTCCGGAAGGCGCTCGGCAAGTAGGTTCCGCTCCCGCCGGGCTATTGCGCGGCGGCCACTCAAGCCCCTAGCGTTACGTTTCAGCACTCCAGTCACAGCTGTCACAGTGCACTCGAGCAGTACCAAGCACGGACGTGGAGCAGAAAATGGCCGGCGATCTTTCCGGGGTGCGATTCCTCACGGTGGCCGAGGTCGCCGAGATGATGCGCGTGTCGAAGATGACCGTCTACCGTCTCGTGCACTCGGGCGAACTTCCCGCTATCCGATTCGGACGCTCCTTCCGGGTGCCCGAATCCGCCGTCCAGACCGCTGTCGACAACCACATCTCCGACGTCGGCTGAGCCGGGAACGACTGCTCCCGGCAAAAGGAGTAGACTGCCCCGAGGCAATTTTTCCGCGGTTCTGAACGGACCCGGTAATCCGTTCCAGAATCAGTGAGGTTTTTATGGGCTCCGTAATCAAGAAGCGTCGCAAGCGCATGGCGAAGAAGAAGCACCGCAAGCTGCTTCGAAAGACGCGCCACCAGCGCCGCAACAAGAAGTAGCAGGCGAACGGGCGAGCACCTCGCCGCCAAAGGACGCCGGACCGTCAGGTTTGGCGTTTTTTGCTGCCGCGCGCCAGCCTCGCCCCCCGGCGAACGCGGCGCTGTGCCCGGCGGATGCTGGAAGGTCGAAGCCTGAGCGTCGACCAGCCGAGCCGACGCGCGTGGCGGGCGAGCAGGGCATCCGGGTTCACGACAACCCGGTTGCCGACGAGCTCGAGCAGCGGGATGTCGTTGCCGGAGTCCGAGTACGCCCAGCAGTCGGCGAGATTCGAGTGGAGGAAGGCGGCGAGCGTCCTGGCCGCTGAGACCTTGTGCTCGCCGTGCAGCATCGGCCCGGCTAGAGCGCCCGTGTAGAGGCCGTCGACACTCTCCAGGCGGGTGCCGAGGGCGCCTGTCAGCCCGAGCCTTGCCGCGATGACCCGCGCGACGACGAGCGGGGTGGCGGTGATGAGCCACACCTCATGGCCCTTGCGCAAGTGCACACGCGTCAACTCCACCGTCTCCGGCCAAAGCCGGCGCGCGATGAAGTCGTCGTAGACCTCCTCGGCGATCTCCTCGAGCTCCCGCTCCGATCGCCCGTTGATGAGCTGCAGTGCCCGCTCCCGCACGCCGACCAGATGCCGCCCGTTCTCGCCGACGGCGACGAACCTGGCCTGGTGCCAGCCGAACCGCACGAGGTCGCGCAACCGCAGCATCCCGCGTCGCCTCGCCCCACGCCCGAGGTGGTAGATGCTCGCGCCACGCAGGAGCGTGTTGTCGACGTCGAAGAAGGCGAGGATGGGGGTGGCGCTCGCGGCGCCTTCGGCGGGAGCGGGAGCGGGTTCGGCGTCGGACATTGCCGTCAAGTCTAGGGACAGGACGCACGAACTAGGCTCAGACTGTGCCACCCATTGTCCTCACCCTGCTGTCGAAGCCAGGGTGTCACCTGTGCGACGACGCCCGCGAGGTCGTCGCCGAGGTCGTCGCCGCACTCGGCGACCGGGTGCGCGCGCCGGTCACCGTCGACGAGGTGTCGATCCTCGACGACCCCGACCTGCTCGAGAAGTACTCGGAAGAGATCCCCGTACTGCTCATCAACGGACGAGTACACAACATCTGGCGCATCGAGCCGGCCAGGCTCCGCGCCGCACTAGTGGAAGAAGACCTATGCTGAGGCACATCATCACCTGGAAGCTCGCCGCCGAGGACATGCCGGCGAAGCTCGAGAACTCAGCGACGATCGCCGCGGCGCTCCAGGGGCTCGTGCCGCTCATCCCGGAGATCCGCAGCCTCACGGTCGCATCGAACGTCGTCTCGCTCGGCGCCAACTGGGACCTCGTGCTCGTCGCCGATTACGACGACGAGGCGGCCCTGCGCACCTACATCGACCACCCGGAGCACCAGCGGGTCGTCGGGATCATCCGTCCCCTCGTCGCCCAGCGCGCGGCGGTCGACTTCCTGGTCTGAGGTTCGCCTCTCGTCCGGCCTCAGTCATCGGAGCGGCGCGCGGCCGCCTCGGCCTCGGCGCGCGAGCCGAAGACCGGCTCGTCGAGCACGAACTGCAGCGACTCGTCGCGGTCGACCAGCAGCAGGTCGGTCGGCTCCTCCGCTTCCGCGAAGTCCTCGGCCGTGAGGAGCTCGGCGTTCAGATGCACGGTGATGAGCCCGCTGCCCGTCTCGAGCGACGCGACCTCCAAGGCGGGGACCGGCTTGCCTCCCGCACGCTTGAGCAGCGCGCCGACGGCGCCGGCGACGCCCTGGCCGCCGGCGAGGAACGCCTTCTCGTCGACCACGGTGTAGTCGTAACGGGTGCGCACCGTGAAGGTCAGCTCCTCGGGCTCGTCCGTGTCCGCATCCTCGTCCTTGTCCGCGTCCTCGTCGTAGAGGTCGTCGAGCGCGCCGCCGTACGCGGCCACGGCCTCCCAGAGGGCACGGTCGGTGTCTTCGGCGACTGCGTCGCCATCATTGCCCGACGCGACCTGATCGACGTGCAGTCGGACGAGACGATGGAGTTCCTCGCCGGCCTGGACGGCGGCGGTGCGGGCGGGGTCGGCAGTGGTGTTCATGACGGTCACGGTACCAGCCGGCGCGCGTCGGCCACCGCCACGAGTTGCTACGGGGTGAGGCGCGTCGGCCCGCGGAACAGGTAGGTCGCCTCGCGCAGGTTCGGCAGCTTCAGCATCAGCATGAGCACGCGGCTCAGGCCCATGCCGAATCCGCCGTGCGGCGGCACGCCGTAGCGGAAGAAGTCGAGGTAGAAGTCGAGCTCCTCCGGGTCGAGGCCCTTCTCCTTCGCCTGCTCGACGAGCACGTCGATGCGGTGCTCGCGCTGCGCGCCGGTCGAGATCTCGACTCCGTTGAAGATGAGGTCGTAGCTGTTGGTGACCCCGCGGTCCTCGGCGTTGCGCATGTGGTAAAACGGCCGGATACTCGAGGCGTAGTCGGTCAGGAACACGAACTCGTGCCCGTAGGTCTCCTTGACGTACGCCGCGATCTGGCGCTCGCCCTCGGGGTCCATGTCGTCGTCCTGCCGCGGCACCTCGTAGCCGCGCTCGGCGACGATGCGCTTGGCCTCGGCGAGCGGGATGCGCGGGAACGGGGTCGTGGGAATGGTGACCTCGAGCCCGTAGAGGGCCTCGATCTCGGCGCCGTGCTTCTCCTTGACCGCGGCGAAGCCGGCGACCATGAGCTCTTCGTGCATCTTCATGACGCTTTCGTGGCTGTCGATCCAGCTGATCTCGGCGTCGACGCTCGTGAACTCGGTCGCGTGGCGGCTCGTGAACGACGGGTCGGCCCGGAAGGCCGGGCCGATCTCGAAGATCTTGCCGAAGCCGGCTGGCTGCGCCATCTGCTTGAAGAACTGGGGGCTCTGCGCGAGGTAGGCCTTCGTCTCGAAGTACTCGACCTCGAAGAGCTCGGCGCGGGACTCGCTTGCACTCGCCATCAGCTTGGGCGTGTGCAGCTCGACGAAGTCGTTGTCGATCCAGTAGCAGCGCAACGCGTGCTCGAACGTGGTCTGGATCTTGAAGATCAGCGAGTTCTTTGGCACCCGCAGGTCGAGGAACCGCCAGTCCATGCGCTTGTCGACGCCGGAGTCGTCCGCGATCGGCGTCTCGGCGATGGCATGGGCGGCGATCTCGACGCCGTCGAGCTTGATCTCCACGCCGCCGAGCTTGACGCGCTCGTCGTGCTTGAGCTCGCCGGTCGCGGTGAGGAACGTGCCTTGGCTCAGCGCCGAGATCTCAGCGCCGATGGCGTCCTCCGCGGGTGTGCCGTCCTCGTTGAAGATTCGCGGGTGAACGAGCTGCACGGCGCCGGACTCGTCGCGCAGCACGACGAACTGCACCTTCTTCTGGTCGCGCACGGTCTCCACCCACCCCGAGACCGAGACGGGTCCGTCGACGGAGGAGACAAGGTTCTTGATCAGGGTGCGTTGGGTCACGAGCACCTACTTTAGTTGCCAGCCGCTCTCTCTCATGATCCAGGAGCCTGCGGCCGTCGTGGCTTTCATCATTCAGGAGCCGGGGCCAGCGGCATCCGGGCGCCGACGGAGATATGCGGGTTTGGCGGGCGATCTGGTGCGGTCGCCGTATCGGCTGGATGCCGGAGGGCTGAAGTCTCCTGAATAGTGAGGACTCCGGCATCGGGCATCCGGCCCACCGCCCCAACTCCTGACACGAGAATAGAAGGTGGTCAGGCTCCCGGACGGGCTGAATTTCGCAGGTGAGTCCTCGGATGTGTGCACAACTCCGGCGAAATCCGGATGCGGCGGCATCCGCCCCTGGAGATGCGGGACTGCTTCGGCGCCCGGCGACACATCGCCGGAGTTGTGCGCACCAACCAGGCCAGAAAGCCTGACCCGAAAACGGAAGCCGACCGCACGGACTCCCCGCCCACGGCGCGGCTCCGCCGCTGCACCGCTGAATGATGAGAGCCCGGCGGTGCCGCTCTCGGCAATCTGGCAGTGACATGAAACGTAGAATAGATCCTGTGGCAGCCTCTCTCATCCACCTCGTCCGCCATGGCGAGGTGCACAACCCTGAAGGTGTGCTCTATGGCCGTATTCCCGGCTTTCACCTTTCCGAGCTTGGCGTCGCCATGGCCGCTTCCGCCGCTCAGCACCTCGTCGGCCGCCCGGTCACCGCGCTCTTCTCGAGTCCGCTGCAGCGCGCCCAGGAGTCGGCCGCGCCGTGGACAGACACCTTCGGCCTCGACATCACGACCGAGGGCCGC
>JAJAZI010000025.1 GCA_026785785.1 Microbacteriaceae bacterium | reverse complement strand
GGCCAACCCGAACACCCTGCTCGTCGGAGCCGGAGACCTCATCGGGGCCTCGACCTTCGAATCGTTCATCCAGGACGACCAGCCGACGATCGACGCGCTCAACGCCGTCGGCCTCGACAACTCCGCGCTCGGCAACCACGAGTTCGACCGCGGTCGCGTCGACCTCGACACTCGGGTCATCCCGGCAGCCGAGTGGGACTACCTCAGCGCCAACCTCTACGAAAAGGGCACCACGACCCCGGCGTATCAGGAGTACTCGATCGAAACCTTCGAGGGAGTGCGCGTCGGCTTCATCGGTGCCATGACCGAGAACCTCGCCTCGCTCGTGAGTCCGGCCGGCATCGCGACCCTCGATGTCGGCCCGGTCGTCCCCGCGATCAACCGCGTCGCAGACAAGCTCAGCGACGGCGACGAGTCCAACGGTGAAGCCGAAGTACTCATCATGCTCGTGCACGAAGGAGCCGCTACCACCAACATTGCATCGGCCACCGACGGCTCGGTCTTCGGCCGCCTCGTCTCGGGCGTGAACGGCAACGTCGACGCGATCGTCTCGGCGCACACCCACCTCGCATACAACCACCAGATCCCGATCGTGGGCACCAACAAGCTGCGCCCCGTCATCTCGGCCGGCCAATACGGCGGCTACTACGGCGTCGTGAACCTCAAGGTCAACCCAGACTCCGGCGACCTCGTCAGCATCACGTCCGACGTCAAATCGCTCACCGGTGCCTTCTTGCCCGACCCCGGGGTCGCCCAGATCGTCACGGATGCCGTTGCGCTCGCCAAGATCCCCGGATCCGTGAAGGTCGGCGAGATCACCGCCGACCTTAACCGTGCACAGACCACGGCCGGTCTCGAGAACCGCGGAGGCGAGTCGACTCTCGGCAACTTCGTCGCCGACGTGCAGCTGTGGGCGACCCAGGATGCCGGAGCCGACATCGCGCTCATGAACCCAGGCGGGCTCCGCGCCGACCTCAAGTACGCCGCCAACCCGCTCACCCTGGGCGACGGCACCGGCGTCGTCACCTACGCGGAGGCCGCCGGCGTGCAGTCGTTCGCCAACACGCTCGTCGCGATGGACCTCACGAGCGAGCAGCTCAAGGCAGTGCTCGAGGAGCAGTGGCAGCCCGTCATTTCCGGCGGCAGGCCATTCCTGAAGCTCGGTCTGTCGGAGTCTCTTACCTACGCCTACGACCCGACCGCGGAGAGGGGGTCGCACATCACCGCGATCTACTTCAACGATGTGCTCGTGCAGCCCGGCGAGACGTACCGCGTCACGGCCAACTCGTTCCTGGCCGGCGGTGGAGACAACTTCTTCACTCTCGCGTCGGGCACCAACCGCGCTGACACCGGCAAGGTCGACCTGCAGAGCATGGTCGACTACTTCGTCGCTTTCCCGGTCAACTCCCCGTCGCTCGAGCAGCGCGCTGTCGGCGTGGACCTTCCGGAAGGCGGCCTCGTCCGTGGCGAAACGACGACGATCGACCTGTCGTCGCTGCTCTTCAGCGCCGGCGAGCCGAATGCCGGAACGGCAGTGGTGACCCTCGGCGACACTGTGCTCGGTTCGGCGCCGCTCAGCCCCGAGATCGTGAACACGACCGACGAGGTCGGACGCACGACGGTGTCCGTGACCATCCCCGCGGGTGTCACCGGTCCCCAGGTGCTCACCGTGTCCGTGCCGGAGACGGGAACATCCGTCGACGTGCCCGTCGTGATCCTCGAGCCGATCACCCTGGTCACCGCCCCCAAGGTCGGCGGCAACGCCAAGGTCGGCTTCACTGTTCGCGCGGTTGCGACGGAGTTTGACGTCTCCGGAGCGACCCTGTCGTACCAGTGGAATCGTAACGGCGTCGCGATCGCCGGGGCGACGTCAGTGAGGTACCTCCTCGCGCCCGCGGATGCCGGTACCAAGGTCAGCGTCACAGTGACCGCGTCGGCGGACGGGTACGGCGACCGTTCCGCGACGTCCGCGCCGAAGCTCGTGAAGGCGGCGAAGCGCGGCAGATAGCGGCCGCGCCCGCTTCGGCGGGTGCGCGGCACCGGAGGGGACTCGCCAGTCGGCGGGTTCCCTTCGTGTGTCGCGTCCATGGTCGCGCTGTCGCTAAAGTCGGAACCGCCGGCCGCAGCATCCGCGAGCTGCCCACTTATGTCGGGTTATCGGGGTTGGAGGCGACAGATTTGGGCGGCTCGCGGGCAGCTTCCGACTTTGGCGACACGGTCACCCCGCGGGAGGCAACGTCTGCCCCTCGTCGATGCTTTCCCGTGCACAACTCAGGTACGAGTACGGAGGCTGTTGCTATTGCCCGTGTTCTTGGGGCGGATGCTGGGGCGTACGCAGTTTCGCCGGAGTTGTGAACCCAGCGCGGTCCAGACCGACCAGAGGCCGAGCGCCGGGCGGGTCCCCTTCGTGCGAGTTACCGGTGGCCGCCGTGCTCCTCGTGCGCGGCGTGCTCCGCCGGCTCGAGCTGGAATGTCGAGTGCTCGACGTCGAAGTGGTCCGCCAGGCAGGAGCCGAGCGCATCCAGCATCCGCCCGGCACCACCCTCGCTGAACACCCGCGGCTCGACCACGACGTGCGCGGAGAACACGTTGACCCCGGGCGTGATCGCCCAGACGTGCACATCGTGCACCCCGACCACGCCGGGAGTGCCGAGCACGTGGTCGCGGATGAGCTCGACATCCGTTCCGCGCGGGGTCGACTCGGCCAGCACGCTGGCCGCCTCCCGCAGCAGCGACAGCGCCCGCGGCACGATGAGCGCCGCGACGATGAGCCCCGCGATGCCGTCGGCCGCGACCAATCCGGTGAGCAGGATTGTCACGGCAGCAATGACCACGGCGATCGACCCGACCAGGTCGCCGAGCACCTCGAGGTAGGCACCGCGCATGTTGATCGAGTTTGTGCGCCCTCCACGCAGCACCAGCAGCGACGCCACGTTCGCGAACCCGCCGATCGCCGCGACGATGAGCATCGGGGTGCCGAGCACAACCGTGCCGGCCGGATCGAGCAGCCGGCCCACGCCCTCGACCGCCACGAAGCCCACGACCCCGAGCAGGATCAGCCCGTTCACGAGCGCCGCAAGCACCTCTGCCCGACGGGATCCGTAGCTGCGCAGATCGGATGCCGGACGCCCGGCGATTGCAATCGCACTCAGCGCGATCACCAGCGCGGTGAGGTCGGAGAGCATGTGCCCGGCGTCGGCGAGCAGCGCGAGCGACCCGGAGATCACCGCTCCGATCACCTGGAGCACGAACACGCTCGCCGTGATGGCGATCGCGATCACGAGCCGACGAGTATTCGTCAGATCGGATGCTCCGTGATCGTGTGCCATGCCTCAACTGTAGAGAGCGGGTCGGCCCGCTCGCCACGGGCGCACGTCAGCCGATGCTGCTGACCTTCACCGAGATCTCGGTGGCCTCGTCGCCCTGCTGCTCGAGGTACGCCGCGACCGCGTCGTGCACCCGGCGGCAGACCTCGGATGCCGACTCCTCGTAGCTCACGCCGATGCTCACGCGCACCTGGGTGCCGCTCTTCGGCTCCTTGACGACGACGGGGTTCGTGTCGGATTCGCGCCCGGTCACGAGGTCCACGACCTTCTCGAGCACGCGCCCGATCGTGGACGCCGCGTCGTAGACGATCTGC
>JAJAZI010000024.1 GCA_026785785.1 Microbacteriaceae bacterium | reverse complement strand
GGCTGAGTTGCGCTGTTCGTAGAACGCGCGCTCGGCATCGAGCACTTGGCGTGGTTTGTGTGACGTCGCCCCGGAGTCGAGGTACACCAACGGCTTCCCGTCGCGCACGGAGCGGGACAGGATCGCGAAGTCGCCGCGGATGGCAGCCGACTCGTGCGAGGTGAAGGCCCCGCCGATGGCGGACATGGTGGTCCCGGTCGGGCCGGGATGAAGCTCAGCCCCGATGCTCAATGAAAAGACCCGCCATCAGGGGTGGTCGTTCCTGACGGTGCCGTCACCGGAACGGCGCCCACGGGAATGAACGTCGTGCACACGTGTTCCCCCTGGGCAAGAGTTCTCTGGCGTTGGACTCGAACCCCGAGCAGTTGCGAGAACGCATCAGCCTCGGCGTCACAGAACGCAGGAAACTGGTTGGCGACGCGCTGAATGGGGCAATGCCCTTGGCGCAGCTCTACTCCGGCCGCGGGCATGTCCGCTCCGACGGGTCGAGCGGACGCGGCGAAACCATCGGCGCTCAGTGCCGTCGCCAGTGCCTGAGCGCGGGCGGTGACGTCCGCGCTCACCGCGGCAAGCTGCGCGGCGTACCGCGCCTCGAACTTTGCGCTGTGTTCGCGGGCGAACTCGTCGACGGCGTCCGCACCGGCATGTTCAGCGAGAAAGCGCAGCGCGGAGGAGGCCAGTTCGGCGTAGTCGCTTTCCATCCCAGCGTGACCGACCTCGGAGAGAATGTATGCGCGGGCGGGCCGCCCGCGACTACGACCGCCAGCGGTGGCGGACTCGCTTTCCTCAATGATGCCGTTTTCGGCGAGCAGGTCGAGGTGACGGCGAACCGCCGCGGGCGTCAACGTCAAGCGCGAAGCGAGGTCGGCAGCCGTGAGGGGGCCATCCTCGGCGATCGTCTGCCTGACTCTGTCCCGGGTGCTCGACTCATGGCCGTGCGGTGCGGAGTTGGGCGAGTCGGCACTGGCGGATGTGCGGCGGTCGGTTATTAACACAACATAAGTGTGACCTAATTCGGCTCGGCGATCAAGTCAGGAGTGAATTGCCCGGTGCTAACCCCGAAATTTGCGGGTCCCCTGACCAATCCGTGGGTCTCCCGACCTATCCGCGTGTTAGGCCCGACCGGGGAGCACCTGTCGGTGGCCGCCGAGGCCGAGCCGGGCGAGGGTGAACCTCGGGCTGCTGCTCGGCACCTTCGTGTACTCCGTGACGGTGCTGCACACCGTGCGCAGCGGCGAGGATGATCGCGACATGTTCAGCCCGCGTTCATCCCGCAGATGGCGACGACACTCGCTTTCGTGCTCCTGCTCGTGCTCGTGCTCCTGCTCGCGCTCCTGCTCGCGGTCGCACGCGTCCTCGGCCTGGTGGCCTTCCTCACGCGCCCCGTCCGGGAGTTGCGGATCGAGACGATGCTGAGCACAGTGCGCCCGCCCGCTCCGTGGTCATCCGGATCGACGCGCCCCCCGGCTCCTCCCTGGTGCGGGGCGTGCCGCTCGCGACACTCTGGCCGCAGCAGCCGGGCACCGAGATCGCCGCGGACGCCGCAGCCGATCTGCGCGCGAGTGCGGCCGCGGCGGTGTCGAACGGATCGAAGCGCACGATCGTGCCGGATGCCGGATGCCGGATGCCGGATGCCGGATGCCGGATTCGGGCTGCCGGATACCGGATTAGGGCTGCCGGATACCGGATGCAGGATGCACCAGCTCATCGACGTGACAACCAACGCGCTCTCGCCGGGCATCAACGAACCGACGACGGCGGAGCACGCACCCGGACACGCCGCGGCGCTCCTGTGCGACCTCGCGGTCCGGGATCTCGGGCCTCGACTGCTTCGCGACGACCGCGAGCGGGTATGCGTGATCGTGCGCCGGCCGACGTTCGCCCGCTACCTCGACCTCGACCTGGACCGGCACGCCGGCGAGACCGCCCGCCGTAGCGCCTGGGCCCTCGGCCTCGGCGGCGCCGTGCTCGTCACGGCCAGCTGCTCGACCGCGGCTGGGATGCTCGCCGTGAGCGCGCCGGCCGTGCGAGCGGGCACGCTGCCGATCGAGGTCGTCGCCGTGCTCGTGCTGCTTCCGCTCGCGCTGCTCGACCCGCTGCTCTCGGTCGTGGGAGCGGCGCAGCAATGGCCGTCGCTGCGGCAGGCCCTGCGCCGGGCCGCGGGCCGGCCCCGTGGCCGGTATACCCCTCGCCGACGTCGACGTGCTCGAGCTCCGCGCGCTCGCGGCACGCTGGCCGAACGCGCCCGCCCGCGCCTTCGACGGCGTCAGTGCGACGGTGGCAGCGGGGGAGTGGCTCGTCGTCAGCGGGGCATCCGGCTCGGGCAAGTCGACCCTGCTCACCCTCCTGCTCGGCTACCTGGACCCGGATGCCGGCTCCTACCGCCTCGACGGCCGTGACTCGCGGCGGATCGACCCGCACGAGCTTCGCCGCCACGTGTCGTGGTGCCCGCAGGAGGGTCACCTCTTCGACTCCACTGTGCGGGCGAACCTGCTGATCGCCCGCGGGCGCGAGGACGCCCCGGACGAGAGCGAGATGCTGCTCGCGCTCCGCCGCGCGGGGCTCGACGGCGTCGTCGGGCGGCTCCCGCTCGGCCTCGACACACGCATCGGCTCGGAGGGAGCGCACCTCTCCGGTGGCGAGCGGCAGCGCCTCGCCGTGGCGAGAACCCTCCTCACCGGCTCCGAGGTCGTGCTGCTCGACGAGCCGATGGCGCACCTTGACGAGGAGATCGCCAGCACCCTTATGGACGATCTCAGGGCGGCGCTGTCGGGGCAGATCGTGGTGCTCGTCACCCATCATCTCGTCGATCGCCGGCAGGGAGACCAGCGCGTCGACCTCGACCGCCTCGCGCTGCCCGCCGCCCGCGTGTAGGCCAACGGCGCGGGCATCCGTCGTCGCGACGCGGCCTCAGGCGTCGAACAGCCAGCGGTCCACGAACTCGTTGCGGAACTTGTGCCCCGGGTCGAGTCGCTCGGCCAGCTCGCGGAACTCCGTCAGGCGCGGATAGAGCTGCGGCATGCGGCCGGGGTCGGTGTCGAACAGCTTGCCCCAGTGCGGACGCGAGCCGAACGGGGCGAGCGCGGCGTCGAGGTCGGGCAGTAGCGCCGCCACCTCGGGGATGTGCTGCTGCCAGGTGAAGTGGATCCCCGCGCAGTCCTCGCTGTGGCTCGGGCTCAGCCAGAGGTCGTCCGCGGCGACGGTACGCAGCTCGCTGACGAGCAGGTGCGGGCGGAGACGCGGCGCGAGCGCCCGGACGGCCTCGAACGCGTCGATCGCGTGCCTGCGGGGCACGAGGTACTCGGTCTGCAGCTCCTCCCCGTTGCTCGGGGTGTACTCGAGCGCGAAGTGCGGCAGCCGGTCCCACCAGGCGCCGGGGACCCCGCCCTGCACCGTCGTGTTCACGGCGGGGGCCTCGGCGAGCGGAGACCGTTGCACTGGCACCCGGTGGGCACCGAAGATCTCGCCGCTCGTGGGCGCCGCGGCCAGCGCATCCATTCGGGACTTGATCCAGACCGGATCGGCGCCGACCTCGCCCCACGTGGTGAAGAGGCTGACGCTGTACGCGCTCGCCGTGATCTCGTCGAAGTGGTCGGTCAGCGACGCTCGGGGGAGGTTCGCGAAGAGGTCCTGGCGCACCTCGAACGCCAGCTCGATGTCAAGGGTCACCCGCGACACGACGCCGAGCGCGCCGAGGGAGACGACGGCACCGTCGAAGTCCGGATCGCCGCGCCGGAGGGTGAGGGTGCCGCCATCGGCCGTGACGATCTCGAGGGCGGCGACCTCGGTCGACAGGCAGCCGTTCCGGTCGCCGGAGCCGTGCGTGCCCGTGGCGATCGCTCCCGCGACGGAGATGTGGGGCAGCGACGCGAGGTTGTGCAGCGCCCATCCGGCCCGATCGAGCTGCCGGGCGAACTCCCCGTACCTGGCGCCACCGCCGACGGTGACGGTGCGGCCGACGGGGTCGATGGAGAGATCGAGTGGGATGCCCGCCGTCGACACCTGCACCGCGGTCGTGTCGGCGATCCGGTTGAATGAATGCCGGGAGCCGAGGGCGCGGATGCGTGGCGTCGCCGCCACCATCTCGCGCAGCTCGTCAACCGAGGTCGGCTGGAGCAGACCAGACGCCGAATAGCTGAGATTGCCTGC
Source organism: Microbacteriaceae bacterium (assembly GCA_026785785.1). Taxonomy (GTDB): domain Bacteria; phylum Actinomycetota; class Actinomycetes; order Actinomycetales; family Microbacteriaceae; genus Marisediminicola. The sequence continues at coordinate 2,906 of JAJAZI010000024.1, read as the reverse complement.
CCAATTTTTCGACGTCATCGGCACAGTCTGGTCAGAACTGGTGCGACTCGCCAGCCGACGGGTCTCCTAGGCGGTGTCGATGAGCAGGTGCGCGGTGGCCTCGTCCACGATGAGATCGGTGACGAGCCCCGCGGCGAGGGCGCCGCGCAGCGCCGGAAGCTTGGACCGACCCGAGACGACGCACACCCGTCGCGGCACCCTGGCCACAAGGTCGAGGCCCGGCCCGCTCGACCGCGAGTTCATCTCGATGCCGTCGTAGCTGCCGTCGCTGCGGTAGAACACGGTCGCAACATCGCCAACGACGTCGCTGCCGGCCAGCGCCGCGTAGTCGCTCTTGTCGAGGTAGCCGCCGATGTGCACGTGGCTGGGCACGGCTGCGCTCGTCGAGCCGAGCCCGAACAGCGCGATGTCCATGCGCGTCTGGAGATCGAGCACGCGTCGGATGGCTCGCTCCCGCCAGAGCGCGTCCTTGGTGGCCGGATCGTCGAAGAACGCCGGCACGGGGAACTGCTCGACCGTCGCACCGTAGGCGACGCCGAAACGGCTCATGATCTCGCTCGCGTAGACGATCCCGAGGGTGTGGGTGTTTGCGGCCCCGTTGAGCTGCACGACCGTCGAGTTGTGGGTGATCTTGTCGGGCAGGTGGCGACTCACGGCGCTCATGGTGCCGCCCCAAGCGATGCCGAGGGTCATATTCGAGTCGAAGAACGGCGCGAGAATACGTGCAGCCGAGACCGCGACGCGCTCGAGCCGGTCGACCTCGTTCGTCGAGTTCGGAACGGGAACGATGTGCGCGGTAATGCCGAAACGCTCGCGCAGCCGGCGCTGGGCGGTGGAGATCCGGTCGGCGGGGGACTTCACCTGGATCTCAACGAGGCCGCTCTCCCGGGCGAAACTGAGCAGCCGCGACACCGAGGAGCGCGACGTGTGCAGCTCCTGGGCGATCGCCTCCATCGTGATGTCCTGCAGGTAGTAGAGCTGGGCGGCGCGGAGGGCGTCGCGCGCCTTGTCGGGATCGTAGTCGGATGGGGCGGATGCCATGGTGAGCGGCCTCTCCTAGCCCTGCACGTATGTGCAAGAAGGTTGATCGGTTTTGCGCGGGCGTTCACACTGTAGCAGTCATCAATTCCCACTCCGGGGATCCATCCCTCAAACAAAGGTGTTGCGCTAGTGAGCACAGAATCGAAGTCAACGGCATCCGCTTCCGGCGTCAGGCCCGACGTCGCGGCCATCGTCTCCGCCCCGAGGACCCAGGTGCTCGTCATCGGTGGGGGCATCAACGGCATCGCAACCTTCCGCGACCTCGCCCTGCAGGGCGTCAACGTGATCCTGATCGAGCGGAACGACTTCTGCTCCGGTGCCTCGGCGGCCTCCTCGCACATGATCCACGGCGGCGTACGCTACCTCGAGAACGGCGAGTTCCGGCTGGTCCGCGAGTCGGTTCAGGAGCGCAACCGGCTGCTGCGCCTCGCGCCGCACTATGTGAAGCCGCTGCCGACGACGATCCCGATCTTCTCCACCTTCTCGGGCATCCTGTCCGCGCCGCTGCGCTTCCTCACCCACAAGCAGCAGGGCAAGCCCAAGGAGCGCGGCGCGCTGCTCATCAAGCTGGGCCTCACCGGGTACGACTCCTTCTCTCGCGACGGCGGCAGCGTGCCGCGTCACCAGTTCGCCGGCCGCGCGGCCTCGCTCGTCAAGCTCCCGGAGCTGCGCCGCGACGTCAAGTACACCGCCACCTACTTCGACGCCGCCGTCGAGAACCCCGAGCGGCTCGCCCTCGACCTCGTCGCCGACGCCCGCGCCACCGGCCCCCACGCCCGCAGCGCCAACTACATCGAGGCGATCGGTGTACGCGGCGACGACGTGCTGCTGCGCGACACCGTCACCGGTACCGAGTTCTCGGTGTCGGCGAGCGTGGTCGTCAACACCACCGGCCCGTGGACCGACCTCACGAACATCGCGCTCGGCCGACCGACCGGGTTCATGGGCGGCACCAAGGGCTCCCACATCGTGCTCGACAACCCGGCGCTCGTCGCCGCCTGCGCCGGCGGCGAGGTGTTCTTCGAGAACAACGACGGACGTATTGTGCTGATCTACCCGCTCAACGGCAAGGTGCTCGTCGGCACCACCGACATCCCCATCGACATGGACCAGCCGGCCGTCTGTACCGAGGAGGAGGTCGACTACTTCTTTGAGCTTGTCACCCATGTGTTTCCGAACGTCCCCGTCGACCGGTCGCAGATCGTCTTCCGCTATTCCGGCGTGCGCCCGCTGCCGAGCGAGGACGCCGCGCCCGGCTTCGTGTCGCGTGACTACCGCATCGAGAAGACTCCGTTCGGCGAGAGCGGAGCGGTGAAGATGCTGAGCCTCGTCGGCGGCAAGTGGACCACGTTCCGTGCGCTCTCCGAGCACATCAGCACCGACACCCTCGAGATCCTCGGCGTCGACCGTCGCGTGAGCACCGAGGACCTCGCCATGGGCGGGGGCGTCGGCTTCCCGACGGCCGGCGCGGAGAGGGATGCGTGGGTCGCGGACCACTCCGGTGGACTCGGCCGGGCCCGCACCGCACAGCTGCTCGCCCGCTACGGCACGAAGGCAGTCGAGGTGATCGCGTTCCTGCAGACCGCCGGCGACCAGCCGCTCGGCGCACTCGAGGGTTTCAGCGTGGGCGAGATCGAGTACCTGTGCGAGCGCGAGTATGTCGTGCACTTGGGCGACCTGTTCCTTCGACGCACGATCATCGCGTTCGCCGGGGGGCTCACGCAGCCGGTGTTCGACGAGCTCGCCACCGGCGTCGCCTCCGCGCTCGGCTGGGCGGCCGACCAGCTGGCGGCGGAGCGCGCAGCGGCGGTCGAGAACCTCGCCCTGTTTCACGGACTGGCGCTCGTCGCGGCTCCGGTCACAGC
>JAJAZI010000023.1 GCA_026785785.1 Microbacteriaceae bacterium | reverse complement strand
GTCGATCGGTGGCATGGCGAAGGGGGCCGGGATGCTCGCGCCGGGGCTCGCGACGATGCTCGTCGTCCTCACGACGGATGCCGACGTGCCAGCATCCGATCTCGACGCGGCGCTGCGCTCCGCCACCCACGTGAGCTTCGACCGGCTCGACTCTGACGGCTGCATGTCGACCAACGACCAGGTGACGCTGCTCGCCAGCGGCGCCTCCGGTATCGTGCCCGGCGCCGCGGCGTTCCGCGCCGCCGTCACCGAGATCTGCCTCGACCTCGCGCTGCAGCTGCAGGGAGACGCCGAGGGCTCGAGCCACGACATCTCGATCGAGACGGTGAACGCCGCGAGCGAGGACGACGCCGTGATGGTCGGCCGTTCGGTAGCCCGCAACAACCTCTTCAAGGCCGCCGTGTTCGGCAACGACCCCAACTGGGGCCGGGTGCTCGCCGCGGTCGGCACCACGAGCGCGACCTTCGACCCGTACGACATCGACGTGTCGATCAACGGCGTCATGGTCTGCCGCTCGGGCGAGCCGGGGGAGTCCCGCGACCTCGTCGACCTGGCCCCGCGGGCCGTGCACGTGCTCATCGACCTCAAGTCCGGCGCCGACACGGCGACCGTGTGGACCAATGACCTCACCCACGATTACGTCCACGAGAACAGCGCGTACTCCAGCTGATGGCCACCGACGACGAAATCGAACAGGAGCTCGCGGCCGAGAAGGCCGCGACCCTCATCGAGTCCCTGTCCTGGCTCAAGCAGTACTCCGGCAAGATCGTGGTCGTGAAATTCGGCGGCAACGCGATGATCAACGAGGACCTCAAGCGCGCCTTCGCCGAGGACATGGTCTACCTGCGCTACGCGGGCCTGCACCCCGTCGTCGTGCACGGAGGCGGACCGCAGATCTCCGCGGCGCTCGAGGAGAGCGGCATCGAAAGCGAATTCCGTGCCGGCTACCGGGTCACCAGCACCGAGGCCATCAGCGTCGTGCGCCGCGTGCTCGCCGACGAGGTCAACCGGGAGATCGTCGACCTGATGAACGCGCACGCCGACGCCGGGCATCCGGTGCTCGCCGCAGGAGTGTTCGGCGACGGCAGGTCGCTGTTCTCGGGGGAGCGCAAGGCCGTCGTCGTCGACGGTGAGAGGTTCGATCTCGGCCACGTCGGCGACATCACCCACGTCGACCCGTCGAGCGTGCTCGACGTCATCGCACGCGGGTTGATCCCCGTGGTGTCATCCATCGCGTCGGAGAACTCCGACCCGAGCCAGGCGCTCAACGTGAATGCGGATGCTGCCGCGGGCGCGCTCGCAATTGCGCTGCAGGGCACCAAGCTCGTCATCCTGACCGATGTGCCCGGCCTCTATAGCGACTGGCCGAACCGAGGCTCCCTCGTCGACCTGATTACCGTCGATGAGCTCACCGCGCTCCTCCCGAGCCTCGAGTCGGGCATGATCCCCAAGATGACCGCGTGTCTGGATGCCGTGCTCGGCGGCGTCGGCGGTGCGACGATCATCGACGGGCGCATTCCGCACGCGATCCTGCTCGAGGTATTCACCCAGCGCGGCGCCGGTACCGAAGTCATCCCCAACTCCAAGAGGAAGTCGCAGTGAGCACCATTCCCAGCACCACCGACACGACCTGGAAGACCCGGTACGGGGCCTCGATGATGGGGTCGCTCGCGACCCCGCAGTTGCTCCTCGACCGCGGCGAGGGCTGCCACGTCTGGGATGTCGACGGCAAGCGCTATCTCGACTTCCTCGCCGGGATCGCCGTCAACACCCTCGGCCATGCGCATCCGGCCCTCGTCGCCGCCGTCAGCAAGCAGGTCGCGACCCTCGCCCACGTATCGAACTTCTTCGCCACCCCCCAGCAGCTCGAGCTCGCCGAGCGCCTCTGCCGCATCAGCGGTGCCGGCGACCGCGGGCGCGTGTACTTCGGCAACTCCGGCGCCGAGGCGATCGAGGCGGCGATCAAGCTCGCGCGGCTCAACAAGGGTGACGGCTCCCGCCGCCGCATCCTCGCGCTGCACAACTCGTTCCACGGGCGCACCATGGGCTCGCTCTCGCTCACCGGCAAGCCGGCGCTGCGCGAGCCCTTCGAGCCGCTGCTCGGCGGAGTCGAGCACATCGACACGACCATCGAGGCCATCGAAGCCGCGATCGACGACACCGTCGCGGCGATCGTGATCGAGCCGATCAAGGGTGAGGCCGGCGTCATCGACCTGCCGGAGGGCTTCCTCCAGCGCGCCCGCGAACTCACCACCCAGCACGGTGCGCTGCTGATCCTCGACGAGATCCAGACCGGCATCGGCCGCACCGGCAGTTGGTTCAGCTTCCAGCAGGACGGCATCGTGCCCGATGCCCTCGTTCTCGCCAAGGGCATCGCGGGCGGGGTGCCGATCGGCGCTCTGGTCACCTTCGGCGACGCCTCCGACCTCTTCATCGCCGGCCAGCACGGCAGCACCTTCGGTGGCAACCCGCTCGCGACCGCGGCCGGCAATGCCGTGCTCACCGAGATCGAAGATGCCGGGCTCATCGAGAACGCCACGCGCCGCGGCAACGAGCTGCGCGAGATCATCACCGCGATCGGCTCCCCGCTCGTGACCGAGATCCGCGGTCGCGGACTGCTCCTCGGCATCGGTCTCGCCGAACCCGTCGCCGCGCAGGTCGCCGCGAAGGCACTGGAGCTCGGCCTCATCATCAATGCCCCCAACGATTCGAGCATCCGTCTCGCACCACCGCTCATCGTCGGCGACGCCGAGCTGGCCGAGTTCCGTGAGCTGTTCACCCAGGCCCTCGCGGCCACCACCCCGAAGGCACAGCCATGACCCGGCACTTCCTGCGCGACGACGACCTCACCCAAGCGGAGCAGTCCGAGATACTCGACCTCGCGATCGCGCTCAAGACGGACCGCTTCCAGGTGAAGCCGCTTGCCGGCCCGCAGACCGTCGCTGTGATATTCGATAAGTCATCTACCCGCACGAGGGTGTCGTTCGCCGTCGGAATCGCCGACCTCGGTGGAGTGCCGCTCATCATCAGCACCGCGAACAGCCAGCTTGGCGGCAAGGAGACCGCGACCGACACGGCGCGCGTGCTCGAACGCCAGGTCGCCGCGATCGTCTGGCGCACGTTCGCCCAGTCGGGACTGGATGAGATGGCGGCGGGCACCACAGTCCCCGTCATCAACGGGCTCTCCGACGACTTCCACCCGTGCCAGCTGCTCGCCGACCTGCTGACCATCCGCGAGCACCGGGGCGCCCTCGCGGGCAGCACCGTCACGTTCCTCGGCGACGGCGCGAGCAACATGGCCCAGTCGTACCTGCTCGCCGGAGCGGTGGCCGGCATGCACGTGCGCATCGCATCCCCTGCGGCCTTCGCGCCCACGGCATCCGTCGTCGATGATGCCCGCCGGGTCGCGGCCGTGAACGGCGGCTCGATCGAGCTGTTCACCGACCCTGTCGCGGGTGTCGCCGGCGCAGACGTCGTCGTCACCGACACCTGGGTGTCGATGGGCAAGGAGGACGAGAAGTCGAAGCGCCTGCGCGACCTCGGAGCCTACCGGGTCGACGCCGAACTCATGGGCCAGGCGGCGCCCGGCGCGCTCTTCCTGCACTGCCTGCCCGCCGACCGCGGCTTCGAGGTCACGGCGGACGTCATCGACGGTCCGCAGAGCGCCGTCTGGGACGAGGCCGAGAACCGGTTGCACGCCCAGAAGGCACTGCTCGTGTGGCTGTTGGCCCGCGCCTAAGCTTTTCAACCACAACACTGAAGGAGAAACACCACATGGCGGAACGCGTTGTCCTGGCTTATTCGGGCGGACTCGATACCTCGGTCGGCATCGGCTGGCTCAAAGATGCGACGGGCAAAGAGGTCGTCGCCCTCGCCGTCGACGTCGGGCAGGGCGGCGAGAACATGGATGACATCCGCCAGCGCGCCCTCGATTGCGGCGCCGTCGACTCCCTCGTCGTCGACGCGAAGGAGGAGTTCGCGAACGACTACCTGATGCCCGCACTGAAGGCCAACGCCATGTACCAGAAGACGTACCCGCTGGTCTCCGCCCTCAGCCGCCCGCTCATCTCGAAGCACCTCGCCCGCGTCGCCAAGGAGCTCGGCGCGACCAGCGTCGCGCACGGCTGCACCGGCAAAGGCAACGACCAGGTGCGGTTCGAGGCCGCGATCGCCGCCCTCGCCCCCGCCCTCACCAGCATCGCCCCCGTTCGTGACCTCGCTCTCACCCGCGACAAGGCGATCCTCTACGCGGAGGAGCACAACCTGCCGATCCGCCAGAGCGCGAAGAACCCCTACTCGATCGACAAGAACGTGTGGGGCCGCGCGGTCGAGACCGGGTTCCTCGAGGACCCGTGGAACGCGCCGATCGAGGACCTCTACGAGTACACCCAAGACCCGACCATCCCGCGCGAGGCCGATGAGGTCACGATCACCTTCGTTGCCGGCATCCCGACGGCCATCGACGGCGTGAGCTACACCCCGCTCGGCATCGTCGAGCAGCTGAATACCCTCGCCGGCACGCACGGCGTCGGGCGCATTGACGTGGTCGAGGACCGCCTCATCGGCATCAAGAGCCGCGAGGTCTACGAGGCACCGGCCGCGATCGCCCTGATCGCCGCGCACGAGGCCCTCGAGGCCCTCACCCTGGAGCGCGACCTCGCCCGCTACAAGCGCGGCGTCGAGGCCGAATGGTCGAACCTCGTCTACGACGGACTGTGGTTCTCGGGTCTCAAGCGCTCGCTCGACGTGTTCATCGACGACACTCAGAAGTACGTGAGCGGCGACATCCGCCTCAAGCTGCAGGGCGGCCGCGCGACCGTCACCGGGCAGAAGAGCGCGCAGAGCCTCTACGACTTCGACCTTGCCACCTACGACACCGGCGACACGTTCGACCAGTCCCTGTCGAAGGGCTTCATCGAGATCTGGTCGCTGCCGAGCCGCATCTCGGCACGTCGCGACCTGGCCGGCAGCTAACCACCGTGGCGATCGAGGGCGAGGGGCCATCCACCAACGAGGGCGCGCTCTGGGGTGGCCGGTTCAGCACCGGCCCCTCCCCGGAACTCGTCGAGCTGAGCCGCTCGACGCACTTCGACTGGCAGCTCGCGGGGTATGACCTCGACGGCTCGCGGGCGCACGCCAAGGCTCTCGCCGCTGCCGGCTACCTGACACCTGACGAGCTGAAGCGGCTGCTCCACGCCCTCGACCAGCTCGGCGCGGCTGTCGCCGACGGCACGGTCACGCCGCTCGAGAGCGACGAAGACGTGCACGGGGCTCTCGAGCGCGCCCTCATCGACATCGCCGGCCCCGAGCTCGGCGGCAAGCTACGCGCAGGCCGCAGCCGCAACGACCAGATCGCCACGCTCATCCGGCTGTATCTGCTGCACCACGCGCACTCGATTTCGCACCACGTCGTGCGGCTCGTGGACGCGATCGCCGCGCAGGCCGAGCAGCATCTCGGGGCCCCTATGCCCGGGCGCACCCATCTGCAGCACGCCCAGCCGGTGCTGCTCTCGCACCACCTCCTGGCCCACGCGTGGCCGCTCGTGCGCGACCTCGAGCGGCTGCGGGACTGGTCCCAGCGGGCATCCGTCTCGCCGTACGGCTCCGGCGCCCTCGCGGGCAGCTCCCTCGGGCTCGACCCCCAGCTCGTCGCCGACGAGCTCGGGCTGTCGCGCCCGGCCGAGAACTCGATCGACGCAACCGCGAGCCGCGACGTCGTCGCCGAGTTCGCGTTCGTGACCTCGCTCATCGGCATCAACCTGTCGCGGTTCTCCGAGGAGATCATCCTCTGGAATACCCGCGAGTTCGACTTCGTCACCCTGCACGACGGCTACTCGACCGGGTCGTCGATCATGCCGCAGAAGAAGAACCCCGACATCGCTGAGCTCGCGCGCGGCAAGTCCGGCCGGCTGATCGGCAACCTCGCCGGGCTCCTCGCGACGCTCAAGGGGCTGCCGCTCGCCTACAACCGCGACCTGCAGGAGGACAAGGAGCCGGTCTTCGACTCGGTGCAGACCCTCGAGGTGCTGCTTCCGGCGTTCACCGGAATGGTGTCGTCGTTGAGATTCAACACGCCGCGGATGGCCGAACTCGCACCGCAGGGCTTCAGCCTCGCCACCGATGTGGCCGAATGGCTCGTGCGTCAGGGCGTGGCCTTTCGTGATGCTCACGAGCTCAGCGGCGCGCTCGTGAGCCACTGCGAGAAGCTCGGCATCGAGCTGCACGAGGCCACCGACGAGGAGCTCGCGGCGATCTCGCCCGCTCTCACGCCCGCCGTGCGCGAGGTGCTCTCTGTTCGCGGCTCGATCGCGAGCCGCACCGGAGTCGGTGGCACCGCCCCCGACCGGGTGGCCGAGCAGCACGCCGAACTGACCGCCCGGGTTCGCGCGATCGCCGTCGTCCTCAACCCCGAAACGGTGAAGGAGAACCGGTGACGCTCGAGCGGGACCGGCCGCGCCCGAAACGCGAGCCGCTGAAGTCGTGGGTGATCCCGACGATCATCGCCGGTGCGCTCCTGGCCCTCGGCTTCGTGTTCGCGCTGCTCGCCCTCAGCGGCAACGGCCTCGGGCTCTTCTAGAGCGCCATGTCAGGCCGCACCGGAACCGGCGGGCACCCATTCGACCGCACCCTGCTCGCGGGGTCGGCCGTGCAGGTCGCGCCGCTGCTGCTGGGCGCGACGATCCGGCACGGCGATGTCGTGGTGCGGCTCACCGAGGTTGAGGCGTACCTCGGCGCGGACGACCCCGGATCGCACGCCTTCCGCGGCCAGACCAAGCGCAACACCGTGATGTTCGGCGAGGCGGGTCACCTGTACACCTACTTCACCTATGGCATGCACACCTGTGCGAACGTGGTCTGCGGCGGCCCCGGCGCGGCCTCCGGGGTGCTGCTGCGCGCGGGAGAGGTGATCGACGGCATCCAGCTCGCCCGATCGAGGCGTCTGAGCTCGAAGACGGAACACGACCTGGCCCGCGGGCCCGCCCGCCTCGCGGTCGCACTCGGCATCACCCTCGCCCACGGCGGGACCGACCTCGCCGAGGGCCCGATCACGCTCGAGCTGGGCGACCCGGTGGCCGACTACCTGTCAGGACCGCGAACCGGGGTGTCCGGTGCGGGTGGCGGCACCGACTACCCCTGGCGGTTCTGGATTCCGGGCGAGCGGAGCGTGTCGCCCTACAAGGCGCACTCACCGGGCCGCCGCACGCGCACGGTCGCCTGATGCGCACGGTCGCCTGACGCGCGCGGTCAGCTGACGCCGGCCGCCGTCATGACGATCGCGGCGGTGCAGAGCCCGGCCCAGGTCAGGCTCGCGAGCGACCCGATAATGAACCGCTCGCGCGCGAGTTCATTCTCCAGCTCCGAATAGCGGCCGAGGCCCTTCACGGCGACGATCACCGCGACCGCGCCCGGCTGGCCCGCGATGACCGAGCCGATGAGTGCGAACCGCTCGAGGTAGCCGATCGTGGTTCCGCCGCGCAGGATCTCCCGCTGCGCCGGCGCGGGGGAGCGCACATCGCGCACGAGGATCCCGCCGTGGGTGCCGAGCGGCACGCTTCCGCGGGTCGCAACCCCGAGCATCATCGACACAATCGGGCTGCCGCCGACGACCCCGAGCAGCGTGAGGCCGAGCCCGGCGAGAAGCGCGAGGGCCGGATGCGGCGCCGCCGCGACGGGACCGAGCATCCCTGCGATGACGATCGCGGCAACGGGGACCGCTGCCGGCACGATCAGCCAATGCCGGCCGGGCCGCACCGCGAAGAAGGCGATGGCGACCGCGGCCCAGACGAGCACAACGACGACGATCCAGACGACGAGAAGCATGCCACTCACGATTGCACCTCACGCGGGCGATTGTCGATTCGACCCGCGACATCGATCAACCGGGCCAATGGCGCGATGGCCGCCTCTTCGGCTCGCAACTCTGCCGCCCTGGCGCGCTTGCTCGCGGCCTGCGGGGTTATTCCGAGTCTGGCCGCGGCAGCTGCTTGGGTGAGTCCCGATCGGAGAAGGTCGTGCAGTTCCCAGCCCTCCTCGCTACGCCGGTCACGGATCACGAGCAGTAGGTCGATGAGTGCCTCGATGCCTTCGCCCTCGCTGGGCGACGGGAGCCGCTCAAGCGCGAATCGGGTCGGTCGCTTCTTCGCCCGGTCGACAGCTCCACGCGCCGCGACGAACGCATCACCCGAGGACTCCCGCACGCTCGCCGGGAGCGGTTCTCGTACCGCCCCGATTCCGCACCCGACGCTCCATCGTCTCGAGCGGATCAGATCGAGGATGATCGATAGGGCGTCGGAGCCTGAGGCGGCAAGCATCTGTATCTCATCGCCGGCCGTGCGGTCGGCGGGGAGCAGGAGCCGCACCGCGGAGTCGGTGTTGAGGCTTGCGAGCGCGTCGGCTGCGGCATCCGCTGTCGACCGACTGTCGATCTGGTCGGCGGTGATGACGATCATTGCTTCCCCTCACGTCGCTGGGCATATTTTCTGTTGTAACAACCCTAATAGGTTGATAGGAGCAATATCAAGTCTGCAACCTTGATGACTGGTGGTACAGAGCTCGCCGACGTCCCCAATAGTTCCCTCCTGGAGCAGCGACGGCCCGGTGCCGATGCCGGTGCCGGTGCCGTGCGGCCGCGCCCTCATCCTGCTCTACCTCGGGAGGCGCAACCTCGTCATCGTAATGATCGCGCACTTCATCGTCGACCTCCCGCTTGTCGTGATCTCGATGCGGTCGTCGGGCTAATGTGTTGTTCGTGTCACTCCCCGAACCTTCCCAGTTGCCCGCCCTGTCGTCGCAAAGCAACGACGACTCCTTCGACGACGTCTGGGAGGAGCTCAACTGGCGGGGACTCGTGCACGTGTCGACGGATGCCGCGGCGCTCAAGGAGCTGCTCGCTGGACCGCCCATCACCTTCTACTGCGGGTTCGACCCCACCGCGCCGAGCCTGCACCTCGGCAACCTCGTGCAGCTGCTCACCATGCGGCGCCTCCAGCTGGCCGGCCACCGTCCGCTCGGACTCGTCGGCGGATCGACCGGGCTCATCGGCGACCCGCGGCCGACCGCCGAGCGCGTGCTCAACACCCGCGACACTGTTGCCGAATGGGTTGGCTACCTGCAGGCCCAGGTCTCCCGGTTCCTGAGTGGCGATGGCGACAACGCCCTGCGCATGGTCAACAACCTCGACTGGACGGCCGGCCTCAGCGCCATCGACTTCCTCCGCGACATCGGCAAGTACTTCCGGATCGGCACGATGATCAAGAAGGATGCCGTGAGCGCGCGGCTGAACTCCGCCGAGGGGATCAGCTACACCGAGTTCAGCTACCAGGTGTTGCAGGGACTGGACTACCTGCAGCTGTACCGCGACCACGGCTGCGTGCTGCAGACCGGGGGATCGGACCAGTGGGGCAACCTCACGAGCGGCACCGACCTCATCCATAAGGCGGAGCGGGTGAGTGTGCACGCGATCGGCACGCCCCTCATCACGAACTCCGACGGCACGAAGTTCGGCAAGAGCGAGGGCAACGCGATCTGGCTCGAGCCGAGCATGACGAGCCCCTACGCCTTCTACCAGTTCTGGCTCAACACCGATGACGCCGATGTCATCTTCCGGCTGCGGATATTCACCTTCCTCGGCCGCGCCGAGATCGATCGGCTTGCGGAGGCGGTGGCGACCGAGCCGTTCAAGCGGGAGGCGCAGCGGGCCCTCGCCTGGGAGGTCACGGCGCTGGTGCACGGTGCCGAGGCGACGGAGTCCGTCATCGCGGCGGCCGCGGCGCTGTTCGGCCAGGGCGATCTGGCGGTGCTGGATGCCGGAATGCTCGAGTCCGCCCTGCGCGAGCTTCCCAACACGACCAGTCCGGCGTCGACTCCGGTTGCGCAACTGCTGCTCGACACCGGACTCACGACGAGTGCGGGGGAGGGGAGACGCGCCATCGCCCAGGGCGGCGTCTACGTGAACAACACGCGCGTCGAGAGCGAGACGGCGACGCTCGAGGGCGCCGTGCTGCCGGGCGGATTCGCGGTGCTCCGACGAGGCAAGAAGACCCTCGCCGGCGTGTTCGTGGAGTGACCCTCAGGGCCGACACGCCCGGCCGGAAAGCCAGCTTGCACGTCACGTAACCTCCACGTAATGTTTCCTCTTGTCACCCCAAAGGTTCGCCCAGCCGCAGTGCTGAACGGCCTCAAGAGGGACTAGATCCGGTTCAACTCGTCATCCTGGTTTCAGGAGTGAGTGTGGGACATAGGAGGAAATACGCCCGGTTGGTCTGTTTGACAGATTCCATTCAGGTGATAAGGTTGTGAAGTTGCCCTGAGGCTGCCCTGTGAGGGTGTGGTGCAGGAGCGTCCGATCCTTGAGAACTCAACAGCGTGCACAATGTCAAATGCCAAAAACCTCGTGTGTGGATCCCGTTTCTAGCGGGTGAAGTGCAGGAGATTCCTTTGGAATACATTTAAACAACAAAGCAAGTCAGTAATGATTTGTTCTGTCAGTTTCAAACTTGCTCCTTGTCTGCCTGTTTCCGGTGGCTTGGGGCGCTAGATGTGTCGACGGGCTTGCTCGTTTGGCAATCAAACATTTACGGAGAGTTTGATCCTGGCTCAGGACGAACGCTGGCGGCGTGCTTAACACATGCAAGTCGAACGATGATCTGGAGCTTGCTCTGGTGATTAGTGGCGAACGGGTGAGTAACACGTGAGTAACCTGCCCTCCACTCTGGGATAAGCACTGGAAACGGTGTCTAATACCGGATATGAGCTTCCGCCGCATGGTGAGGAGCTGGAAAGAATTTTGGTGGGGGATGGACTCGCGGCCTATCAGGTAGTTGGTGAGGTAATGGCTCACCAAGCCGACGACGGGTAGCCGGCCTGAGAGGGTGACCGGCCACACTGGGACTGAGACACGGCCCAGACTCCTACGGGAGGCAGCAG
>JAJAZI010000022.1 GCA_026785785.1 Microbacteriaceae bacterium | reverse complement strand
GCGCATCGGCGCAGTCCTCCTCGACGATGCCGTGGATGCGGGTGTTCCACTCGTTGAAGGCGTCGTGGCCGAGCGGCGGACGGATGAACCAGCTTGCCGAATTGACAACCTTGCCGTCGCGCACCTTGACCAGGCCGACCGAACACGCGGACGCCCGCGAGGAGTTGGCGGTTTCGAAATCGATCGCGGTGAAGTCCAGTGGCATTGTTCGATGTTCTCATGGGCCTCCGACGCCGGGCGCCAGGCGCGCCCCATCCGACGGCACCCGCCCGCATCCGCCAGCTCCGAGCCCTTACTTGAGCAGCCGCGACAGCACCCTGTCGGCGAGCGGCTTCCCGCCGGTCTGGCAGGTCGGGCAGTACTGCAGCGTCGAGTCGGCGAAGATCACCTCGCGAACGGTGTCGCCGCACACCGGGCAGGCCTCGCCGGTGCGGCCGTGCACGCGCAGCCCCGACTTCTTCTCCTTCTTGAGCTCGGATGCCGCGAGCCCGTCCGCGCGCGCGATCGCCTCCCGCAGGGTTCCCTGCATCGCGTCGAAGAGCCGCGCCGTCTCCTCGGTCGACATTGAGGCCGGCTTGAACGGCGACATCCGCGCGGCGTGCAGGATCTCGTCGGAGTACGCGTTGCCGATCCCCGCGACGATCGCCTGGTTGCGCAGCACCCCCTTGATTTGGGCGCGCCCAGCTCTCCGCAGGATGTCCGCGAGAGTGTCGAGCGTGAAGCCCGCTTCGATCGGGTCTGGCCCGAGACGGGCGATGCCGGGCACGTCGCCGGGGGAGCGCACGACGTAGATCGCGAGGCTCTTCTTCGTGCCGGCCTCGGTCACGTCGAAGCCCGACCCGTCATCCAGCACGAGGCGCGCCGCGAGCGGGCCCTTGCCCAGCCGCCCGGTCTGCACCGGCGGCGCCTCGCGCCAGCGGATCCATCCGGCCCTCGCCAGATGCATTACGAGGTGCAGGTCGCCGACCGCGACGTCGAGGAACTTGCCGTGGCGCACGACGCCGCCGACCACCGTGCCGACGAGGGCGGAGACGGGCGGGTCGAATGTCTTCAGCGCGGCGACGGCGACCATGTCGAGCCGGTTGAGCGTGCGACCACGCAGCCGGGCGGTCAGGTCGCTCGCGAGGGCGTGGACTTCGGGAAGCTCGGGCACGGCTTCAGTCTCGACCGGATCCCGGCACCGCGCCAGCCGTGTTCGCCCGCGGACTCGGGATGGCGGCGCGCCCCAGCATCCGCCGACCGGGCCCCACAGCCCTCGCGCACGCGAGCCCCACGGCGGCCCGGTACCCTTGACACTCGTGGCTCTCACTATTGCAATCGTCGGACTGCCCAATGTCGGCAAGTCCACCCTCTTCAACGCACTGACCAAGAACTCGGTGCTCGCCGCGAACTACCCGTTCGCGACGATCGAACCGAACGTCGGCGTGGTGAACCTGCCTGACGAGCGCCTCGCGAAGCTCGCTGGAATCTTCGGCTCCGAGCGCATCCTGCCCGCGCCCGTCTCGTTCGTCGACATCGCCGGCATCGTCAAGGGCGCCAGCGTCGGGGAGGGCCTCGGCAACAAGTTCCTCGCGAACATCCGCGAGGCGGATGCGATCGCGCAGGTCATCCGCGGATTCGCCGACCCGGACGTCATCCACGTCGACGCGAAGGTCGATCCGGCCAGCGACATGGAGACCATCAACACCGAGCTGATCCTCGCCGACCTGCAGACCCTCGAGAACGCCCAGGCGCGCTACGACCGCGACCTGCGCGCGAAGAAGATCGACCAGACCACGATCGACACCGCAGCGAAGGCCGTCGCCTGGCTCAACGAGGGCAGGCCGCTCTCGGCATCCGACATCGACCTCGAGCCGATCCGCCAGCTCGGCCTGCTCACCGCAAAGCCGTTCATTTACGTCTTCAACGTCGACGAGGATGTGCTCGGCGACTCCGCCAAGCTCGACCAGCTCGCCGCGCTCGTCGCGCCGGCGAAGGCGATCTTCCTCGACGCGAAGCTCGAGTCGGAGCTCATCGACCTCGACGAGGCCGAGGCCGCCGAGCTGCTCGAGAGCACCGGCCAGGCCGAGAGCGGCCTCAACCAGCTCGCCCGCATCGGCTTCGACACCCTCGGCCTGCAGACCTACCTGACGGCCGGCCCGAAGGAGACGCGCGCCTGGACGATCGGCAAGGGCTGGACCGCACCGCAGGCCGCCGGCGTGATCCACACCGATTTCCAGAAGGGCTTCATCAAGGCCGAGATCGTGTCGTTCGACGACCTGGTCGAGGCCGGCTCGATGGCGGACGCGAAGGCCAAGGGGAAGGCGCGCATCGAGGGCAAGGAATACATCATGAAAGACGGCGACGTGGTGGAGTTCCGCTTCAACGTGTGACTTGGCCGCTGTTCGCTTGGTCGTCGTCTGCGCTCAGGCCTGAACTGTCGCGGCTGAGCAAGGGCTTATTGCTCCCATCCGAGTGCGTGTCTAGTCTGATGGGATGACCGGTCTCGTTCCGTATATTCACTTCGATGCTGCCGCACGTCAAGCTTTGACCTTACTATCGTGATGTTTTCGGCGGCGAGCTTGAGTTCCACACGTTCGCCGACTTCGGCCGCACGGATGGCCCCAGCGGCGCAATCGCGCACGGCGTGCTCCGCGGCAGCGTCGTGC
>JAJAZI010000021.1 GCA_026785785.1 Microbacteriaceae bacterium | reverse complement strand
TAGTAGGCCCCCGCCATCACGCCGGCGGCTCCGGCGAGCGCCGAGCCGATGAAGAAGGTGCGGCTGATCACGGCGTTCACGTTGACGCCCATGAGCAGCGCTCCCTTCATGTCGAGGGAGATGGCCCGCATCGCGCGGCCTGTCGAGGTGCGGCGGATGTAGGTGTCGAGCGCGATCATGAGCAACCCAGCGATGATCATGAGCACGATCTGGGGCAGGGTCACCCGCGCGCCCAGAACGACGAAGACGTCGCCGGTGAGCCGGATCGGGAATCCCCTGGGGTTCGGGCCGGCGATCGCGGCGATGCCGTACTCGAGGGTGAAGGAGGCGCCCACCGCTGTGATGAGCACGGCTAATCGCGGGGCCCCCCGCAACGGCCTGTAGGCGAGGCGCTCGATGACCACGCCGACGGTGCCGGTGATCACCATGCTCAGCATCATCACGATGATCAGGGCGAACAGTCCGAGCGAGGTGGCGAGCCCGCCGAACGACGCGAGCACGGCGAAGCCGATGAAGGCGCCGAGCATGTAGAGGTCGCCGTGGGCGAAGTTGAGGAGCTTGATGATGCCGTAGACCATGCTGTAACCCAGCGCGATCAGGGCATAGAACGAGCCGACGAAGAGCCCGTCCCAGATGATTTGACTCATGGGGTACCTGTCCAGTGGGGGGATTACGGCGGATGCCGCGGCCGGGTCTCAGGGACGCCGGCCGCGGCATCCGTCAATCAGACGATCAGACGATCAGGACAGGGAGTCCTCGAGCACGAACTTGCCGCCCTCCATCTTGAGGATCACGAACCCGCCGTTGGACAGCGTGTGCTCGTCGGTGAACTCCAGCGGGCCGGAGAACATGTCGAAGCCGCTGATGCCCTCGAGCGCCGCGATGATCTCCTCACCGTCGGTGCTTCCGGCGGTCTCGATCGCCTCGGCGGCGAGACGCACCGCGTCGTAGGACTGCGTCGAGTACGGGCCGGGAGCGGCGCCGAATTCGGCCTCGTAGTTCGCGATCCATTCCTCGGCACCCTCGAGGGTGTCGGGGGTCGGGGTCATCGTGGCGAAGACGCCCTCGGCCGCGTCGCCGGCGATCTCGGCGAGCGTCGCGTCGGCACTGCCGTCGGCGACCATGATGTCGCCGGTGTAGCCCGCCTGGCGGAGCTGGTCGATGATCAGGCCACCCTCCTGGTAGTAGCCGGTCCAGTAGACGATCTCGGCACCGGAGCCGGTGATGTCGCGCACGACGGCGGAGTAGTCGCTCTCGCCGGCGTTGACCGAGGTGTTGAGCACGACCTCGGCGGAGCCATCCTCGGTGATCTGCAACTCGGTCTCGGTGGTGATGTCGGTCGAGTAGCTCGTGTTGTCGTCCACCAGGGCGACCGTGGCGTAACCCGACTTCTTGATGAAGTCGAGGGCCGCGGTGGACTGCTGGAGTCCGGTGCCGTTGATGAGGAACACGTTCTTCAGGCCCTCGCGGACGAGGTCTTGGGAGTTCGCCGCGGGGATGATCATCGGGATGCCCGAGTCGCCGAAGATCGGCAGCTGCGGCAGCGTCGCGCCGGAGCAGTATCCGCCGACCGAGACGACAACCTCGCTCGAGACGAGCTTGTTGGCGCTCGCGACTCCCTGCTGGGCGTCGCACGCCTCGTCCTCGACGAGGAGCTCGAGCATGCGTCCGTCGAGGATGCCACCCGCGTCGTTGATCTCCGCGATGGCGAGTTCTGCGCCGTTCTGCATGTACTCGCCGGTGGGTGCACTGCTTCCCGAGATCGGGATGACCATGCCGATCTTGATCGGGCCGGATGCCGCGGCGCCGTCGTCTTCGGCGTCGCCGCCGAGCAGTCCGCCACTGCACGCGGTGGTGGCGAGCAGCACGGCTGCCGCCATGCCGAATATGCCGATAGTGCGCCTGGGGGTTCTCATTGTCTGCCTCTCCTTGGATGGGGACACTCCGCGGGCACCCCACATCTCGCATCCCCGAAGGAGGTTCAGCTGTGGAGCAGCGCCGCTCCAGTAAAATATGACATGGCACTCTCAGGCCTGTCAAACGTCACAAGGTCACGATTTGGTGGGCATTGACAGGCGCCGTCTGGGCGCGCATGCCACCACTTATCAGGGGGTATAGTCGGCGGGCGCGTTCGCCCACCAGGCGAGCACGTGACCGAGATGGGTGACCGTCAGCTTCTCGAGCGCCTCGACGTCGCCGGACTCAACCAGGTCGAGCATCTGGTGGTGCTCCGCCGCCGAGACCGACAGCTCGGGGCTGTGCGCCATCCTGGCGAGGTTCACCATGCGAGTCTGCGAACGCAGCTCGCGCACGAGGGTGACGAGGCGCTCGTTGCCGTACTCCGCGAGCAGTGCGAGGTGGAAGTCGCGGTCGGACTCGATGAACTGGGTGAGTTCGGCAGCCTCGGCATGAGCGCCGATCTGGTCGGCCATCGCTCGCCACTTCGGCATCCGGGCAGACGGTACCTTGCCCGCGAGCGCCGCCGTCGCGGGCGCCTCGAGCAGCTGACGGAGCTCGACGATCTCGCGCAGGTCCCGCAGGCTCACCTGGGTCACCCGGAACCCCTTGTTGCGCACGGACTCGACGAATCCGCGCTGCTCGAGGTCGAGCATCGCCTCGCGGACGGGAGTCGCCGACACATCGAACTCGGCCGCGAGCGCGGGCACTGAGACGAGGGTGCCCGGCGCGAGCTCGCCCGAGATGATCGCGGCCGACAGCGCTTCGCCGATCCGGTCGCGCAAGCTCGCCGTCTTCTCGACCTTGCGGATGCTCGATACGCTCATTCGATCCTGCTTTCGGCGACGGGCTCGATTCCCGAGCATGCGACTGGATAGCATCATGATATGTGGCATATTACGAATTCCGTGAGGACGGTCGACTACCACACGGCGGGGGAACCCTTCCGGATCGTCGTCGACGGCACCCCGGAGATCCCCGGTTCAACCGTCGCCGAGCGCCGGATGGCCGCGAGCACCTCACCGGAGATCGACGCCGTGCGGCAGTTCCTCTGTCATGAGCCTCGAGGGCACGCCGACATGTACGGATGCTTCGTCGTGCCGCCCGATGATGACGGCGCCGACTTCGGCGTGCTGTTCTGGCACAAGGACGGCTACTCGACGGCGTGCGGGCACGGCACGATCGCGCTCGGCGTCTGGGCGGTGGAGACGGGGCGCGTCGCATCGGAGCCGACCGGCGAAACCACGGTGACGATCGACGTGCCCTCCGGCCGGGTGGTGGCCCGCGTGACCCGCGTGGACGGCGTGGTGATGGCCGTCGTGTTCGACAACGTGGAGTCCTACCCCATCGCCCGCGGCGTCGAGGTGGAGACCTCGCGCGGCCGGGCATCCGTCGACCTTAGCTACGGCGGCGCGATCTACGCGAGCGTCGACGCCGGATCCCTCGGCCTGGCCGTCACACCGGAGCACTACCCCGACCTCATCGCGGTCGGGCGGGAGATCAAGTGGGCGCTCAACGACCACTCGCTCGCCCGGCATCCCAGCGACGCCCGGCTCAGCGGCGTCTACGGCACGATCTTCTACGATGACCTCGGCGACACGGCCGACGGTCCACACCAGCGCAACGTCACGGTCTTCGCCGATGGGGAAGTCGACCGCTCCCCCTGCGGGTCGGGCACGGGGGCGCGCCTCGCGCTTCTCGCCGACGCGGGGCGGCTGGCGCCGGGGCAGACCCTCACCCACGACTCGATCATCGGAACCCGGTTTCTCGGGCGAGCGACGCCGGCGCCCGGCGGCGAGGACCGGCGCGGCATACTGCCCCGGGTCGAGGGGATGGCCTACCGGACGGGCGAGCACAGTTTCACGCTGGATCCCCGCGATGCGGTCGGCACCGGGTTCGTGCTGCGGTGAGCGGGTCCGGGGCGGTTAGCGCGGCCGCGGGCAACGCGGGCGCAGGCACGGCGGGCGCGGGCAACGCGGCCGCGGGCAACTCCGATGCGGGCAACGCGGCCGCAGGCAACGCAGGCGCGGGCACGGCGGGCGGGCCCCCGTGGATCTCGGCCGAGCAGGTGTTCGGTCGGGTGGGCTTCGGCGCCGCCGCCGCTGCGGTGCGGCGAGCACTCGAGCGAGGATTCGACCCCGCGCGCGACTTCCACCGCGGCATCCTCGACGTCGAGCGCGGGCAGCTGCTGATCATGCCGAGCGCGTCGAGCGAGTTCGTCGGCGTCAAAATCGCCACGGTCGCGCCAGGCAATCCAGCGCGCGGCCGGGAGCGCATCCAAGGGGTCTACCTGCTCATGGACGCCGCCACCCTCTCCCCCCTCGCCCTCATCGACGGGGCCGCTCTCACGACGCTGCGCACGCCGGCGGTCTCCGCGGCGGCGGCCGAGCTACTCGCGCCCGCGGTCGTCGAGCATCTCGTGGTTTTCGGATCGGGCCCGCAGGCGTGGGGCCACGTCGAGGCGATGCGCGCCATCCGGCACGTCGGGCGGGTCACGGTCGTCGCCCGCGACGCAGGCCGCGCCGGGGCGTTCGCGGAGCGCCTGTCGGCGGGCGTGGATGCCGTGGGCGCCGCCACCGGAGCGGGCGGTGTTCCGGCGACCGTCGGCTCGGCATCCGACGTGCGCAACGCCCAGCTCATCGTCTGCGCGACGACGGCGCGGACCCCTCTGTTCGACGGCTCGCTCGTACCGGTCGACTCATGCACGATTGCGGTCGGATCCCACGAGACGGATGCCCGCGAGCTCGACTCCGCGCTAATCGACCGCGCCCAGGTGGTCGTCGAAGATATCGCGGTTGCGCTGCGGGAGGGCGGCGACGTCGTCATCCCAATCGGCGAGGGGGTGCTCGCCGCAGACTCGCTCGTGACACTCGCCGCGATCGTCACCGGCGCCATGCCGGTCGACCGCGGTCGGCCGCGCGTCTTCACCAGTTCGGGCATGGCTTGGGAAGACCTTGTCATCGCCGCTGAGGTCTATCGGCGCGGCTGAACGCCTAGGCGCGACTGAACGCCGAGACGCGGCTGAACCGCGAGGCGCGACTGAACCGCGAGGCGCGGCTGAATGTCGAGGCGCGAGGCGTCCGGCCGGACGACCCCGCGGGAACGTCAGCGCGTGCTTCGGGGTACCCCCGCGCCCTTTTCGGGGGACTAATAGGGTACAAAAACGCTCCGTTTTTCAGGGGTGACCCCCGTTCGGGGCTATAATCTTGAACTTCGTGGTTCTCCCGACGATGCCGGCGCAATGACTGCCCTGGTGCGGGATTGAGACCTCACCGCGTAACTCCCCCTCCGACGCCAAGAACGCCGTCATCGCCCCCCAGCCTCATGACGTGCGCACCCGCGCGCCTGTGTGGCGGATCGGATTCACCGAACGTATGGCTTTTACCCGCAGTCAACGCCCCTATCGCGGCTCTCGCCGCACCGAACGCGAGCCGCTCCCCACCCGCGTGGAGAACACCGCGGTGCATTCGCCGACGCTCGTGCTGTTCGTGCTCATGGCCACGATCGGCGTGCTCGGATACACCTGGTTCCTGCTCAATCCCGACAACCGTGGCGACTGGCTGCCCTACGCGCTCGTCATCACGGCGGAGATCGTGCTCGTGACGCAGGCGCTCGTGTCGATGTGGACGATCCTGTCGGGCGGCAACGATCCCCGCGACTTCGCCTTCCACCACGCGCAGGAGCGCCTGTTCGATGGCGAGGCGGTCGATGAACACGATCTGGACGACCGTCCCGAGTCCTGGCCGATGATGCTCGAGGAGAAGTCCGTCGGAGTCGACGTCTTCATCACCGTCTACGGCGAGCCAGTCGAGAAGATCCGCACGACCGCGGTCGCCGCCCTTGCTCTGCGCGGCGCGCACACCACCTGGATCCTCGACGACGGACGTTCGGATGCAGTGCGGGACCTCGCCGAGGAGATCGGCGCCCGCTACGTGCGACGGCTCAGCAGCAACGGCGCCAAGGCCGGCAACGTCAACCACGCGCTGACGATCTCGAGCGGCGAATACTTCGCGATCTTCGACGCGGACTTCGTTCCCGAGCCCGGGTTCCTCTACGAGACCGTGCCGTTCTTCGTCGACGAGAACCTCGCCTTCGTGCAAACCCCGCAGGCGTACGGCAATATGCACAACCTCGTGTCCCGTGGCGCCGGCTTCATGCAGTCGGTGTTCTACCGGTTCATCCAGCCGGGCCGCAACCGGTTTAACGCCGCCTTCTGCGTCGGCACGAACGTGATCTTCCGCCGCACCGCGATCAACGACGTCGGCGGCATGACCACCGACTCGAAGTCCGAGGATGTCTGGACGTCGCTGCGTCTGCACCAGGCCGGCTGGAAGTCGGTCTACATCCCGGTCACGCTCGCCACCGGCGACGCCCCCGAGACGATCGAGGACTACACGAAGCAGCAGCTGCGCTGGGCATCCGGCGGATTCGAAATCCTGCTGCAGGCCAACCCGCTCAGCCCGCGCGTGCGCCTGACGGCCGACCAGCGCCTGCAGTACTTCGTCACGGCGACCCACTATCTGGTGGGCATCACCCCGCTGCTGCTGCTGCTGGTCCCGCCGCTCGAGATCTACTTCGACCTACGACCGGTCAACCTCACCGTCACCTGGCTCACGTGGGCGCTGTTCTACCTGGGCTTCTACGGCCTGCAGGTGCTGCTCGCATTCAACACGATGGGCTCGTTCCGACTCGAGACCCTTGTGATGGCCACCGTGTCGTTCCCGATCTACATCCGTGCGTTCGTGAACGTGTTCGCCGGGCGGGAGCAGAAGTGGCACGTCACTGGGGGCAGCGGCAAGCGGTCGTCCCCGTTCAACTTCATCATTCCGCAGGTGCTCGTGTTCCTGTTCCTGGTGCTGACCTCCGCGGTCGGCATCTACAAGGACTACTTGCACCAGACACTCACCCTCGCCACCGGCTGGAACCTCACGAACACCCTCGTGATGGGCGTGTTCATCCTCGCAGCGCTGCGCGAACCGCGCGCTATGCGCCTCGCCGCGACGCGTGCGGAGGCAGAGGCCCGCGAGGCGGCGGCCGCACGCGAGGCCGAGGCGAACCGCGCACGGCTGAACCCCGACTTCGGCCGGGCGGCACACCGCATCCAGCCCCACAGCCAGGCCGGACCCGGACTGGCTGCACCGGCAGCAACGCCGGCAGCTGCACCGACACCGACAGCGACAGCGACAGCGACAGCTGTACCGTCACCGGCATCCACGCCAGCATCCGCGCCGGCATCCGCGCCGGCCCCCGCGCTCACAGCATCCGCACCGTCCGGCAGCGCCACCGCCGCCGACCCCACTCTCACGTATCCCACCCGGAGGAGCCTCAAATGACCTGGTCCAACCGACTGAGACTTCTCGGCGGCGCACTTCTCGTGCTCGTCATCGTCGCCGCCTGCACCATCGTCTTCACCCAGCGCGAGGGCCAGGTCGCAAGCCGCACCGCGTCGTTCGAGGCTGTCTCCTACTCGGTCGGCTCCGACTACGCCGGCACCGTCACCGAACAGTTCGTCGACGAGGGCGCCGCCGTCGCCAAGGGTGACAAGCTCCTGAGCGTGCAGAGCGCGACCCTGTTGAGCGCCCTCGACTCGCCGCAGGGAGTGCCGGAGAACACGGCCTACACCGTCGCCAACGATGGCACTCTCACGCTCATCGCGACCGAGCCCGGCATCCTCAAATCGGTCGAGGCGCAGGTCGGCGGGTTCGTCGGCGCCGGCCAGGCGCTCGCCACCGTCGAGCGTGACGCGTCGATCTTCGTGCTCGCCGACTTCGTCATCGACCCGTACAACTTCACCCGCATCGAAGACGGCGCCAGGGTCGAGGTCGTGCTTCCCGACCACCAGCGTCTGGAGGCCACTGTGGCCAAGAAGTCCGTCGACACCGTCAACGGCAAGGCCAACGTCGAGCTGGAGATCTCGAGCGAGGACTTCATCGCCGGCGAGATGGGCGGGCTCGTGGCGAGCGGCACCCCGGTCACCGCGATCCTGCACTTGCGCGAAGAGGGCCCGCTCGCGGGCGTCAAGGACTCCCTCTACCAACTCCTGGAACAGGTGGGCATATGACTTTGAACCTGACGAAACGCTCCATCCCCGCCGCCATCGCCTCGGGGGCCGCCATCGCGCTCCTCGCGGGATGCACCGCGGCGCCCGGCGAGCCGGGCATGGCATCCGGGGACGGCATCTTCCCCGACTCGCGCATGGAATCACTCGTCGACGGCATCGTGCAGCGCAGCGTCGCCGAGGCCCCGCAGTCGCGGCTCGCCGAGGGACTCCTCCCACCGACGAACCAGTGGTTCTCCGGTCTCGTCTTCGGCGAGGCACCGCTGCCGGTGTTCCCGCTTCCGCTGTCGTTCAACCTCACCGAGGCGGGCTTCGCGTTCGGCCTGCCCGAGGTGACGTCCGGGGCGCAGACGATCAGTGCACCGTTCACCCCGTCGATCGCGGTGGATGCCGGTGCCGCAGCGAGCGAGATCAGCGCCTACGACGAGGCTTCGGTCACGATCGACCAGCTCGACTCCGACGGCGAGCCGATTGGCGCGGTCACGATCGCCCAGGGGTCACCGCTCGTGAGCTTCACTGCCGAGCAGGACGTCGAGCTCAAACTCGGCGCACCGTTCGAAACCGTCGACGGCGAACTCGCCTCGGCAACCGTCGCCGACACCGAGTACGGCCTGACGACCGCCGGCGAGCTCGACGGCTCGACCCTCGCCTTGGCTGGCGGCGAGAGCGCCGTGTGGTTCGCGGTGCCCGAGGACGGCGACATCGCGCAGCTCGCAGCATCCGCCGCCCCTGTCGAGTCGACGAGCATCGAATACGCCGTCGACGGCGACACCGCCTCGACGACGCTCGGCTACCGGGCCGAGGGCGACACGCTCATCGCCGCGATGCCGCACCAGCAGGCATCCGATGCGGGCGCCGGCCTCGGCAGCTACGAATCGGCCTACGGCACCATGAACCTGCAGTCTGGCCCGAGCCTGTCCTGGAGCTCGCCGGCGATCGAGCCGAGCGCGAGCGTCGATGTCAGCACTCTCGACGACGACCAGCGCGCGACTCTCGCCGAGCAGGTCAAGGCGGATGCCGCGGGCGAGATCGAGCTGCCCGCCGACACCTACTTCGGCGGCAAGGCGATGTACCGCCTGGCGAACATCCTCGACCTGGCCGAGCAGCTCGGCGATGAGGAGTCGGCCGCGGTGCTGTCCAAGCGCCTGAGCGGCACCCTCGCCGAGTGGATGGAGCCCGGCGGATGCGACGAGCGCGAGGAACGCTGCTTCGTCTACGACCCAGAGGGCAAGGGAGTCGTGGGCTTGGCGCCCTCGTTCGGCTCCGAGGAGTTCAACGACCACCACTTCCACTACGGGTACTTCTTCTTCGCGGCATCGGTCGCGGCGAAGTATGACGACGCGTTGCTCGAGAAGATCGAGCCGGTCATGACGCTGCTCGCCGCTGACGTCGCCACGAGCGGCGAGTCGACGTTGTTCCCCGAGCGCCGGGCGTTCGATGCCTACGCGGGCCACTCGTGGGCATCCGGATACTCGCCGTTCGCCGACGGCAACAACCAGGAGTCGAGCTCCGAGGCCGTGCTCGCCTGGAACGGACTTGCCCTCTGGGCGGCGACCACCGACGACGCACCGCTCGAGACTCAGGCACGCTGGATGCTGGCCGCCGAGGCCGACTCCGCAAACGCCTACTGGACCAACTTCGACCGCTCGGAGAGTGTCTACGACGGCTATGAGCACTCGATCGCCCCGCTCAACTGGGGCGCCAAGCGCGACTACGCCACGTGGTTCAGTGCGGAGCCGGCCGCGAAGCTCGCGATCATCGCGCTGCCGATGAGCCCGGCCTCCGACTACCTCGGCATCGACCCTGAGCGAGTCGACGAGAACGTGGCCGCGGCCACCCCGGGCGGCTTCGACGTGCAGTACGGCGACTGGCTGCTCATGTACGCGGGACTCGGCACCGCCGACAACGCCGAGCTGGTCAGCGCAGCCGAGTCGATGCCCGAGGAGCTACTCGACGACGGTAACTCGCGCAGCTACATGCTCGCGTGGTTGATGACGCGGTAGCGGTCCCGCTACCGCGCCGAGTACGCAGTTATGGTCGCTCGCCGGGCCAGGTCAACGACCACAACTGCGTACTCGGCGAAGTTCCAGTGAGTCCCCCGCCGTCCGCACCGGCATCTCGACGTCACTACCGCCCTGGCGTCATCCGCTCAGACCGCCCAGTCCAGCACCGCGAGATTCTCGATGCGGGTGCCGAGCGTCCGCAACCCTTCATCGCCGGAGTTCGCCAGCCGCGTCAGTTGGCCGCTGCACCGATAGGCAGGGGCCCGCTGGGCAGGGCCCCGATAGGCAGGGCACCGATAGGCAGGGCACCGGCGTCCGGGGTATCGCTCGTGACCCCGCACCGCAGCTCGGTGATGCGCGCTCAGATATGGGGCTCCCTCGCCGGGAGTTTGGTTGGGTCCGCCTAGAAGAGTCGCCCGACGGATGCGAGGCCGGCGCGCAGCAGTGCGCCGCGCCCGCCCTCCATCTCGGCAGCGATGGCGTCGGATGCGGCATCCGTGGGGCTCATCCAGGTGAGCTCAAGGGCGTCCTGACGCGGATCGCACGAGCCGGTGACGGGCACGACGTAGGCGAGCGACACGGCGTGCTGACGGGCGTCGCTGAACTGCGTTCCCGGGAATGGAAAGTACTCGGCGACCGAGAACGGCACCGTGCTCGCGGGCAGCAGCGGGAACGCCATCGGTCCGAGATCCTTCTCGAGGTGGCGGAAGAGCGCGTCGCGCAGCGATTCGCCGAACATTACGCGACCCGAGACGAGGGTGCGGGTCATCGCGCCCGCGGAGTTCGCGCGGAGCAGGATGCCGACCTCGGTGACCTCGCCGAGCCCGTTGACGCGCACCGGCACCGCCTCGACGTACAGCAGCGGAAGACGGCGCCTGGTCTCGGTCAGCTCCTCGTCGGACAGCCAGCCGGAATTCGGGTCGGGTGTGCCTACGGAGCTCATGCTTCATTCTCACTCACGAAACGGTGTGCGCGCGTCACGCGGCGGGGGCGGGCTCACCGGGAACTGCGCATTGCCCGGGTCACCGCGACCCATTCGCCGAACGGATCGCGGCCATCGAGCAGCCGGCCGTACTCGTGCGACTCGACGCCGTAGAGCGCGAGACGCCCGTCGGCGTCGGCGTGGATGCCCCAGC
>JAJAZI010000020.1 GCA_026785785.1 Microbacteriaceae bacterium | reverse complement strand
GCGTCGCCCCGCAGGAGCAGTTCCTCACTCCGGAGAAATTTCACTCGGCGGCATCCAGTACCCGGAAATGCCGGCGCGCCGCGGCGGCATCCGCGAATCCGCCTGAGTTGTAAACCTGCGCGGCCGGTTTCACGGCATGACGGTGATCCACCGGAGCGCCGTGCCGTGCGCGGCGCTCCCGCGGCTCAGACGGCCTCGACCGCGGTGAAGGCCTCGTCGTAGATGGCGAGGGCGCGCGCGACCTCGTCCGGCTTGATGACGCACGGGGGGACGACGTGGATGCGGTTCTCGGCCGCGAACGGCAGCAGGCCGCGCTTCATGAGTTCGCCCTTGAGCTCGCCGATGACCGCCGCCGACACAGGTGCGCGGGTGCCGGGGTCGGAGACGAGGTCGAGAGCCCAGAACACGCCCATTCCCCGCACTTCGCCGATGAGCGGATGCGTGGCAGCAAGCTCGGCGAGTCCGGGGCCGAGGTGGTCGGTGCCGATCATCTTCGCGTTGTCGATGATGCCCTCGTCGGCCATCGCGTCCATAGACGCGACGATCGAGGCGGCGGCGAGCGGATGCCCGGAGTAGGTGAGCCCGCCGGGGAACACCTGAGTGTCGAACTCGTGCTCGATCGCCTCGGAGATGACGACGCCGCCAACCGGCACGTAGCCGGAATTGACGCCCTTGGCGAAGGTGATGAGGTCGGGCACGACGTCGAAGCCCTGAAAGGCGAACCACTCCCCCGCGCGGCCGAAGCCGCACATGACCTCGTCGAGGATGAGCAGGATGCCGTACTTATCGCACAGCTCGCGCACGCCGACGAGGTACCCGGGTGGTGGCACGAGCACGCCGGCGGTGCCGGGAATGCTCTCAAGCAGGATCGCGGCGATCGAGGACGAGCCCTCGGCCTGGATGACGCGCTCCAGGTGGTGCAGCGCACGGGCGCACTCCTCCTCCGGCGTCTGGGCCCAGAACTCCGAGCGGTAGAGGAACGGCCCGAAGAAGTGCACGTGCCCGCGCGCATACTCATTGGGCACGCGGCGCCAGTCGCCGGTCGCGACGACCGCCGCGCCGGTGTTGCCGTGGTAGGAGCGGTAGGTCGACAGCACCTTGTCGCGGCCCGTGGTGAGCCTCGCCATGCGGATCGCGTTCTCATTCGCATCCGCCCCGCCGTTGGTGAAGAAGACGCTCCCGAAGCTCGATCCGGCCCGTGCGAGGATCCGCTGGGCGGCCCGGCCGCGGGCGAGGTTCGCGTGGGGAGGCGCGACCATCGTGATGGTGTCGGCCTGGTCCTTGATGGCCTGGATGACCTTCGGATGCTGGTGCCCGATGTTCATGTTGACGAGCTGGCTCGAGAAGTCGAGGTACTCCTTGCCGTCGTAATCCCACAGCGTCGACCCGAGCGCCCCGGCGATCACGAAGGGCTTGAGCGCCGCCTGCGCCGACCAGGAGTGGAACACGTGGGCACGGTCCAGGTCGTATGCGAGCGTGCCGTCTGCCGGGTCGATCGTCGTGCTCATGGTCGTTCCTTCGGTGAGATACAGGG
Source organism: Microbacteriaceae bacterium (assembly GCA_026785785.1). Lineage (GTDB taxonomy): Bacteria > Actinomycetota > Actinomycetes > Actinomycetales > Microbacteriaceae > Marisediminicola. Next base: position 2,863 of record JAJAZI010000020.1, on the reverse strand, counting down.
GTGAGCGGGGCCCCGAGGAGGAGGCCTCCGCTCACCCTAATTGGTGGAGCTACTTGCCGCCTTCGTTGAGGGTGACCTCGATCGGTTCGAAGCTCTCGCCCGTCACGTCGATGCCCTCCTCGGTGAGCTCCGCAAGCGCCAGCTCGATGTACTTGTTCGTGTAGGCGTTCTCCGGCGGGTCGGTCGTGATGACCGTGGAGCCCTCGAGGTTCTTCGCGCTCTTGGCGATCGAGACGGTCTGCTCCCAGGCATCCGCGTCGATCACGCCGATGCCGTCGGGCGAGGGCCAGATGAGCTTGTTGACCTCGTTGGTCTGCCACAGCTGGTGGCTCGAGCCGAGCTGCGAGCCGGCGCCGACGACGATCTCGGCAGTCTCCTCCGGGAAGTCGCGCGCGTAAACGAAGCCCTTGATGACGGCCTTGAGGAAGGCGACCGCGGTCTCCTGGTACTCCTCGTCGGATTCGAGCCGCTCGGCGTTGGCCCAGATGGCGTCCTGCAGCATCGCGGTGCCCTCGTCGTTCCAGTCGATGACGGTGAAGTCCTCCGGCTGGTACAGCTCACCCGTGTCGGGGTTGATCGTCTCGAGCACCTGCGCGTACTCGTTGTAGGTCATCGCCTGGGCGGCGTCGATGTCGCCGGCGAGCAGCGCGGCCATGTCGAACTGCTGCTGCACGAGTGTGACGTCGGTCGTCGGGTCGAGGCCGGCCTCGGTGATGCCGGCGAACAGCTCGAACTCGTTGCCGAAGCCCCAGTTGCCGACGTTCTTGCCCTTGAGGTCCGCGGCGCTGTCGATGCCGGCATCCGCGAAGGAGACCTGCAGGGTGCCGGAGCGCTGGAAGATCTGGCCGATGTCGGTGATGCCGGCGCCCTGCTCGATCGAGGCGAGCGCCTTGGGCACCCAGGCGATCGCGAAGTCGGCCTGCTGGTCGGCGAGCACGGTCTGCGGCACGATGTCGACGCCGCCCTCGACGATCTCGACGTCGAGGCCCTCATCTTCGAAGTAGCCCTGGTCGAGGGCCGCGTAATAGCCGGAGAACTGCGCCTGCGCGAACCACTGCAGCTGCAGGGTCACGGGGGTGAGCCCGCCGTCGCCCTCCGCCGACTCCGGTGTCTCGCCGGCGGTGCCGCTGCATCCGCTGAGAAATAGTGCCGAGGCAGCGGCCATCGCGGCCACTCCCATCCACACGCGCGTGCTGTGCTTCATGTGTTTCTCCTTCGTGGTGTTCGGATTTGCTGGTGACTGCTTCTTTCAGTCCACCCCGGCGCCGTCGGCAGGGGGACGTCGGGGCTCACGCCGTGCGGCGCGAGACGGCTTTCTCGATCGCGAGGGTCGCGGCGTAGAACACAACGCCGAGGATGATGGCGCCGAACACGTACGCCCACGCGCGCGGGTAGGCACTGTTGGCCGCCGCCGAGGTGATGCGGGAGCCGAGTCCGTTCTGCAGTCCGCCGAAGTACTCGGCGACGATCGCCGAGATCACGGCGAGGGACGAGGCGATGTTGAGCCCCGTGAACACGTAGGGCAGCGCGCCGGGGATCGTGACGGTGCGGCTGATCTGCCAATTGGATGCCGCGTAGGCGCGCATGAGGTCGCGGTGCACCGGCAGCATCTGGCGCAGCCCACGCAGGGTGTTGATGAACACGGGAACGAACACGACGATCGCGACGATCACCCGGCGCGGCGTCTCGCTCGTCGCCCCGTACATCGTGGTGAGCACGGGGGCGAGGGCCACGATCGGCACGACGGCGATCGCGGCGACAACGGGTGTCAGCAGCTCGTCGATGAAGCTGAGCCGGGAGGCGAGCAGCGCCATGCTGATCGCCAGCAGCGCCCCGGCGATCAGCCCGATGAGCGCATTGGCTCCGGTCGCCAGGAACGACGGCCAGAGCACCGGCAGCACGAGGCCCAACTGCGTGAGGATCGCCGTCGGGGCGGGCAGGAGGTAGGGCTGGATGTCGCCGAGAACAACGAGCAGCTGCCAGGCGACGAGGGCGACCAGCCCGAGCACCACGGGCGGCAGCACGAAACGCAGGGTCGCGGATCTCATCGCAGGTCCACTCCCCGCACCGCGGCATCCGTCGGCGCCTCGGTCGGCGTCCCGTGCAAAGCCTCACGCACCCGCGTGACGCCCTCGAAGAAGCTCTCCTCCTCGCGCAGCGTCTCGCCGCGCTTCTCGCCGAGGGCGACGTCGACGATCTCGCGGATGCGGCCCGGCCGCGGCGACATGACGACGACGCGGTCGGAGAGGAACACCGCCTCGGGGATGGAGTGGGTGACGAACACGACGGCGGCGCCCGTCTCGGCACAGATGCGCACGAGCTCGGTCTGCATGCGCTCGCGGGTCATCTCGTCGAGAGCGCCGAACGGCTCGTCCATGAGCAGCAGCTCGGGGCTCTCGGCGAGCGATCGCGCAATCGCGACCCGCTGCTGCATGCCGCCGGAGAGCTGGTCGGGGAAGTTCGCGGCGAAGTCGGACAGCCCGACGAGGCTCATGAGTTCCGCGACGCGCGCGCGCCGCGCCGCCGCAGGCGCCCGGTGCAGCTGCAGCGGCAGTTCGATATTCGCCTCGACGGTGCGCCACGGCAGGAGCCCCGCACTCTGGAAGGCGATGCCGTAGTCCTGGTCGAGCCTGGCCTGATGGGCGGGCTTGCCGAAGACGGTCACGGCCCCGGAGGTCGGCTGATCGAGGTCGGCGATGAGGCGCAGGAGCGTCGACTTGCCGCATCCTGACGGCCCGATCAGCGAGACGAACTCGCCCGCGTTCACCGTGAGGCTCACCTCGTCGAGCGCGATAACCCCCTCGCCCTTCCTGGCGGGGAAGATCTTCGTGACGCGGCTCACGTGAACCGCGATGGCGTGGCT
>JAJAZI010000019.1 GCA_026785785.1 Microbacteriaceae bacterium | reverse complement strand
GACTCCTAGCTCGACTGTCATCATTCAGGAGTGACGGGGCCGGTCTCGGGCAATCGCTCAGCACCGGCCCTTTCAACATTCAGGAGCCGGCCTGGTGGGGCTACTTTCATCATTCAGGAGTGAACCGCCAGGCCAGGCCGGATACCGGACCGTCGCGGCGCTGGATGCCGAGCGCCACAGCATCTGCCCCCTGAACGGCCCATTTGATGCGGTTTCCGTCGCGCGGGTGCAGAGACCCACCGGCAACTCCTGCATGATGAAACCCCGACAAGCGGGTTAGTGAGCGTCAGCCAGCCCCAACTCCTGAATGATGAAAGCCCAACAAGCGGGTTAGTGAGCGTCAGCCAGCCCCAACTCCTGAATGATGAAAGCCAGTAGCGGGTCAGCAGGGGTCAGGTGACGCTCGCGACGAACTCTCTGAAGGCCGGATCGTTGATCACGAGCGTGAGAATGAGGATGACCGTGATGGTCGCCGCGACCGCGCCGCCAATCAGTGGAACGTAGAACGCGAGCCGGTGGGCGCGAAGCAGGCGCACCGTGAGGAACGCCGTGATCGCGTAGAGGGCGACGTTGGCGACCATGATGGTCGTGCCGACGGTCTCGGCCTGCTCGAACGAGGTGAACTCGCCGATGCGCTGAGCCGCGTAGGCCTGGTTGATGATCACGGGGATGTCGGAGTACTGAACGAACCCGCCGAAAACGGTGAGCAGGCCGTAGGCCAGCAACCCGATGCTGATCGCCAGATCCCAGCGGCGGCGAGGGCGCGACGGCGTGAGGACCGGCGTGGCCGTTCGGGCAGCCGGCACGGCCGTTCGAGCAGCCCGGGCAGCCGGGGCAGCGGGCGTCATCGCGGCAGCGCGGTCCGCCGGCGTCAGCAGCGGCGAAACCGGCGGGAAGGCTTTGGCGATAGCGTCAGCCTGATCCTGCGGGGTCGCATACTCGCCGTACTCGGGCTCCTGCCGATTCTCCGCCATCAGACCTGCCAGTCCAGTCGACGGCTGCGGCCGCCGAGACCACGCGAATCCGGCTCTCCTGCGGCGTCCTTGCGCAGCTCCTTGGGGAGCGAGAACATCAGGTCCTCCTCCGCGGTGACCACCTGGCGCACGTCGCCGTAGCCGGCATCGGCGAGGTCGTCGAGCACCTCCTGCACGAGCACCTCGGGAACGGATGCGCCGGAGGTCACCCCGACCGTCGCGACGCCGTCGAGCCAGGCCTGCTGGATCTCGCTGGCGTAGTCCACCCGGTAGGCCGCCGTGGCGCCGTTCTCGAGCGCGACATCGACAAGCCGCATGGTGTTGGAACTGTTCGCGGAGCCGACGACGATCACGAGCTCGGCCTCCTCGGCCACCTTCTTGATCGCCACCTGGCGGTTCTGGGTCGCGTAGCAGATGTCGTCGCTCGGCGGGTTGTGCAGGTTCGGGAACCGCTCGCGCAGCATCCGCACGGTCTCCATCGTCTCGTCGACGCTGAGCGTGGTCTGGCTGAGCCAGACGAGGTTGTCCGGGTCCTTCACCTGCAGGGATGCGACATCCGCAGGGCTGTTGATGAGGGTCGTGCGCTCGGGCGCGTGACCCATCGTGCCCTCGACCTCCTCGTGGCCCTCGTGACCGATGAGCAGGATCTCGAAGTCGTCGCGGGCGAACCGCACGGCCTCGCGGTGCACCTTGGTGACGAGCGGGCAGGTCGCGTCGATCGCGTCGAGGCTGCGGTCGGCCGCGTCGGCGACGACCTTCGGCGAGACCCCATGTGCGGAGAATACGATGTGCGACCCCTCGGGCACCTCGTCGACCTCGTCGACAAAGATCGCGCCCTTCCTCTCCAGCGTCGAGACGACGTGGATGTTGTGCACGATCTGCTTGCGCACGTAGACGGGGGCGCCGAAGCGCTCGAGCGCCTTCTCGACCGCAATCACGGCCCGGTCCACTCCTGCACAGTAGCCTCGGGGCGCGGCCAGGAGCACCCGCTTCACACCCGTGATGGGGTTATCCTTTAGCCTGTTGCGAAGGGCCGGGATGCGGGGCATTTCGAGGTCCACCGCAAGGGCTCCGTTAGTGATATTGCTCACGGGCCGATTGTACGTGGCGCCTACTGGGCAGAACCTGCCAGGCGGCTGACGGCCAGGCCCACCGCACAAGGGAAGGCGCGGCATGACGATAGTGCACGGTCCGGCGACGATCGACGCGCCGTGGCCCGTTGCGGTGCTCTCCACCAAGATCAAGGGCTGGATCGACCGGCTCGGCACCGTCTGGGTCGAGGGCGAGATCACCCAGTGGGGCATCTCCGGCGGCAACGTCTACGGCAAACTCAAAGACCTCAGCGTCGACGCGACCGTCGGGTTCACCGTGTGGTCGTCGGTCAAGGCCAAGATCCCCGCCGATCTGAAACAGGGCGACCGGGTCGTGGCCCTCGTCAAGCCGAACTATTGGATCAAGGGCGGCACCCTCACGATGCAGGTATTCGAGATGCGCCACGTAGGACTCGGCGACCTGCTCGAGCGGCTCGAACGGCTGCGGCAGACCCTGCGGGCCGAGGGGCTCTTCGACTCCTCCCGCAAGAGGCCGCTGCCGTTCCTCCCGCACCGCATCGGGCTCATCACCGGGCGGGACTCGGATGCCGAGAAAGATGTTCTGCGCAACGCGCAGTTGCGCTGGCCGTCGGTCGAGTTCCGCGTCGCCCACACGGCGGTGCAGGGCGACCGGGCCGCGGCCGAGGTGACGGCGGCGATCCGCGAGCTCGACGACGACCCGCTCGTGGACGTGATCATCATCGCGCGCGGCGGCGGCGACTTCCAGAACCTCCTCGTGTTCAGCGACGAGACCCTCGTGCGCACCGCGGCGGCCTGCTCCACGCCGATCGTGAGCGCGATCGGGCACGAGGCCGACCGACCGCTGCTCGACGACGTCGCTGACCTCCGGGCATCCACCCCCACCGATGCAGCCAAGCGGGTCGTGCCCGACGTCGCCGACGAGCTGAACAAGGTGCAGCAGGTGCGCGCACGCATCGGCATGCGGATGACGAGCCTGCTCTCGCGGGAGATCGACCGCCTCGAGCAGCTGCGCAGCCGCCCCGCGCTCGCCTCCCCCATCTCGCTCATCGATTCCCGCGCCGAGGAGCTCTCCCGCTACGTGGGGCGCAGCACCGAGCTCATCGAACTGCGGCTCGAACGCGCCGCGGAGAGGCTCTACGACATGCGGTCGCACCTGCGGTCGCTGTCGCCGCAGCGCACCCTCGACCGCGGTTATGCCATCGCCCAGCTTCCCGGTGGTGCGGTCCTGCGCCGCGCCGGCGACGCGGTGCCTGGTACGAAGCTCGTCCTGAGGCTCGCCGAGGGTTCGCTTCCCACAACGGTCGACGATGAGGCCGCGACGCCGCGGACCGCTCGGTAGACTCAACCCGTGACAGCCTCCGCCATCGACACCGCCGAGTTGAGCTACGAGCAGGCCCGCGACGAGCTCATCGCCGTCGTGACCGAGCTCGAGCAGGGCGCAGCGACGCTCGAGGAGTCCCTCGCCCTGTGGGAGCGCGGCGAGGCGCTCGCGAGACGCTGCGAAGAGTGGCTGCTCGGCGCGAAGGCCAGGCTCGACGCTGCTCGCACGACCGGGGCCGCCCGCACAACCGGGGCCGAGTAACCAGATGGCAAAGAAACCGCGCATCGTCGCCGAGCTCGGCAGACCGGAGACCCCGGAGGAGACCGCCGCCCGCAAGGCCGAGAACTCTCGCAAGCACCGGGCGAACCAGACGGTCGTCAATCTGGTGCTCGCGCTCGTCGCCTCCCTCGCCATTGTGCTGGTACTGGTTCTCGTCGTCGTGCGCCCCACCCAGCCGCCGCGCGCCGCTATCGACTACGCCGCCGTCGCTGCCCAGGAGCAGCCCGGCGTCGACGAACCGCTCGCGAGCCCGGCCCTGCCACCCGAGTGGACGGCGAACGCGGCCTCGATCGAGACCGGCACCGACGACATCACAACCTGGTCGATCGGCTTCATCACTCCGGCCGATCAGTTCATCGCCCTCCGCCAAGGCATCGACGCCAACCCCACCTGGCTCGCCAACCGGCTTGACAAGCTCACTCCCACAGGAACAGAAATGATCGATGGTGTCGAATGGGCCGTGTACGACAACCGCGGCAGTCGGGATCCGGGAAACCTCGCCTACGCGATGTCCACGACAAGCGGGTCGAGCAGCTTCGCGCTCTACGGCACCGCGAAAACGGCCGAGTTCCTCGCACTCGCGACGGCCCTCAGCGCTGACCTCGCCGGGCAGGCCCAGTGAGGGATCCGTTGCGGACGCCCGCAACGACGTGGAACGAAATGCTGCGCGGGAACGCGCGGTTCGTCGCTGGCGAGCCCCAGCATCCGCGCCAGGACGTCGAACGCCGCGAATCCCTTGCGAGCGCGCAGGAGCCGGATGCCGCGTTGTTCGGCTGCAGCGACTCCCGTCTCGCCGCCGAGATCATTTTCGACAAGGGGATCGGCGACCTGTTCGTCGTGCGCAACGCCGGCCAGATCATCTCCGACTCGGTCGTCGGCTCGCGCGAGTACGCGGTCGGCGTGCTGCACGTCCCCCTCATCGTCGTCCTCGGCCATGACGAGTGTGGGGCGGTGCACGCCGCGATCGCCTCGCAGGCCGCCGATGCCGCACCGCTCCCCCCGCACATCGCCAAGCTGATCTCGAAGATCGTGCCGGCCGTGCGTCGCGTCACTCTCACCAGCGGGGTCGGGATCGAGCCGCAGCGCGCCGACCCCTTCGAGGTCGGCCGGGAGCACCTGCGCGACACGATCTCCGAACTCCTCGAGACATCCAAACTCATCAGCGACGCGATCGCGGCCGGAACCCTCGCCATCGTCGGCGCCAACTACCGCCTTCTCGAGGGTCGCGCGGTCCCCGACATCCATGTCGGCAATCTCACCATCAACAGCCAGGAAGGCGCACCGGAATGAGCCACACCACCCAGACGCAGCAGAGCGACGAGTTCCGCGTGGAACACGACACGATGGGCGAGGTGCTCGTGCCGATCGCCGCCCTGTACGGGGCACAGACCCAGCGCGCCGTCGAGAACTTCCCGATCTCCGGTTCCGGGCTCGAGCCGGCGCAGATCGTCGCCCTCGCCCGCATCAAGCGCGCCGCCGCGCTCGTCAACAAGGAACTCGGGATCCTCGACCCGGCCATCGCGGACGCCGTCGCGGCCGCCGCCGACCGACTGATCGCCGGCGATCACCATGAGCAGTTCCCGGTCGACACCTACCAGACGGGCAGCGGCACCTCGTCGAACATGAACATGAACGAGGTGCTCGCGACGCTCGCGACGGGGCTGCTCGGCGCGCCCGTGCACCCGAATGACCACGTCAACGCGTCCCAGTCATCCAACGATGTGTTTCCCACCTCGGTGCACGTCGCCGTCACCGGGGCGCTGCTGCACGACCTGATCCCCGCACTTGACCACCTCGCCCGCTCGCTCGAGACCAAGGCCGAGCTGTGGAAGACCGCTGTCAAGGCTGGCCGCACTCACCTCATGGATGCCACCCCCGTCACCCTCGGACAGGAGTTCGCCGGCTACGCCCGGCAGATTCGCCTCGGCATCGAGCGCGTCACATCCACGATCGGGCGCGTCGCCGAGGTCCCGCTCGGCGGAACCGCCGTCGGCACCGGAATCAACACCCCAGCCGGTTTCTCCCAGCTCGTCATCGCCGCCCTCGCCGAGGACTCCGGGCTGCCCGTTACCGAGGCGCTTGACCACTTCGAGGCGCAGGGTGCCCGTGACGGCCTCGTCGAGGCATCCGGCGCGCTTCGCGTCATCGCGGTGAGCCTGACCAAGATCTGCAACGACCTGCGCTGGATGGGCTCCGGTCCGAACGCCGGCCTCGGCGAGCTGCACATCCCCGACCTGCAGCCCGGCTCCTCGATCATGCCCGGCAAGGTCAACCCGGTCATCCCCGAGGCCGTGCTCATGGTCGCCGCACGGGTGATCGGCAACGACGCGACGATCGCCTGGGCCGGAGCATCCGGATCATTCGAACTCAACGTGGCGATCCCCGTGATGGGCACCTCCCTGCTCGAATCGATCCGGCTGCTGTCGAACTCGACGCGCGCCCTCGCCGACAAGACCGTCATTGGGCTCAAGGCGAACCTCGATCGCGCCCGGGCCCTGGCCGAGTCCTCCCCCGCGATCGTCACCCCGCTGAACCGGGTGATCGGCTACGAGGCCGCCGCTAAGGTCGCGAAGAACGCCGTCGCGAGGAGCATCACGGTGCGTGAGTCGGTCATCGACCTCGGCTTCGTCGACCGCGGCGAGGTCACTCTCGACCAGCTGGACGCCGCACTCGACGTGCTCGCCATGACGAGGCCGCCCGCCGCGAAGTAGGCGCGGGCGCCGCCCGCCGGCTGGGGAGCATCCGTCCCGGCTAGCGCACGGGCAGCGGCACGCGCGTAATGGGCTCGCCCGCCAGCGACTGCACGACTCGGTTCCCGAGCGGCTCGACGAGGTCGACGGGGATCAAAAACCCCCGCGTGTCGGATGCCGCAGGGCTGGGCGCGCAGTCCCCCACGTTCTCGGCGTTGGACCCATCCGCGGGATTCAGCTGCCCAAAGAAGACGCCGATCTGCACACCGCCGTCAACGGGGACCGCCACGACCTGCTGCGGAATGCAGCGGTTGTCGCCCCGCACGTGCACGAGCAGATCGGCGGTATCCAGTGCCACGGTGCCCGGCAGCGGCTCGACCCCAATGAACCCGGGCTGCGTCGCGAGCCCGGCGGCGCGGATCTTGCCCGCCGCGAAGAGGTAGCTGGGACTTTGCTCGTAGCCGATCACCTTCTGGTATCCGGTGATCTGCTGTTCTACAAGTCCCTCCGGTGGCGCGGGCAGCGGAGTGAACACCCGGTCGACGACGTAGGGGCGCGGCGCTCCCCACACACGCTCGGCCACCGTGGGTGGCCGAACCTCCTCGTCCTGGTCGAACGTGATCGCGCCGACGCCCCAGCTCACGCCGATGGCGAAGACCGTCAGGAGGCCGAGCAACGACACGAACCTGCTCGTCGCGTAGGCCACCGAACCGGGCTCGGTGGTGATCGGATCGGTTCTCGTCCAGCCGACGAGCACGTGCCACTGGGTTCGCGGAGAGACGAGTCCCCAGAGGAAGAACAGACCCAGAACCCCGACAACGGAGATCAGGAATGTGTGCACCTCTCGACCCTATGTCGTCCCTCCGCGAGCCAGCGACCCGGCACCCGATGTCAGGTCAATTCGTTCGATTCCAGCATCTCCGTCACCAGCGCGGCGATCGCGGAACGCTCGGATCGCATGAGCGTGATGTGCCCGAACAGCGCGTGCCCCTTAAGCGTCTCGATCACCGAGGCGACACCGTCGTGGCGTCCGACCCTCAGGTTGTCGCGCTGCGCGACGTCGTGGGTGAGCACGACGCGCGAGTTCTGTCCGATCCGGCTGAGCACCGTGAGCAACACGTTGCGCTCGAGCGACTGAGCCTCGTCGACGATCACGAAGGCGTCGTGCAGCGAGCGACCGCGGATGTGCGTGAGCGGCAGCACCTCGAGCATCCCGCGGGCGATGACCTCCTCGAGCACGTTGGGCGAGACGACCGAGCCGAGGGTGTCGAACACCGCCTGCGCCCACGGATTCATCTTCTCCGCGGCGTCGCCCGGCAGGAACCCGAGCTCCTGACCGCCCACGGCGTAGAGCGGCCGGAAGACCATGATCTTGCGGTGCTGCTGCTTCTCGAGCACGGCCTCGAGGCCGGCGCACAAGGCGAGAGCCGACTTGCCTGTGCCTGCGCGACCGCCGAGCGACACGATCCCGATCTCCGGGTCGAGCAGCATGTCGATCGCGAGCCGCTGCTCGGCCGAGCGGCCGTGCAGTCCGAACACGTCGCGGTCGCCGCGCACGAGACGCAGCTCCCCCCGGCCGGTGACCCTTCCCAGGGCCGAGCCGCGATCGGAGTGGATGACCAGGCCGGTGTTGATCGGCAGGTCACCCACGAGCCTCGTCGACAGCTTCTCGTCCTCGTACAGGCGCGCGAGCTGCTCGGAGCCGAGCGTGATCTCGTCGGTCCCCACCCAGCCGGAGTCAACGGCGAGCTCCGCACGGTACTCCTCCGCGGCGAGACCGATCGAGGCCGCCTTGACCCGCAGCGGCAGGTCCTTCGACACGACCGTGACGGCGAACCCGTCGTTGGCGAGGTTGAGCGCGACGGCGAGGATGCGCGAGTCGTTGTCGCCGAGCTGCAGCCCGGACGGCAGCACCGACATGTTCGAGTGGTTCAGTTCGACCCGAAGCGATCCGCCGTCTTCCCCGACGGCGATCGGAAAGTCGAGCCTCTCATGCTGGATGCGCAGCTCATCGAGGTTGCGCAGCGCTTGCCTCGCGAAATAGCCGATCTCTGGATCGTTGCGCTTGGACTCGAGTTCCGAAATCACGATGACCGGCAGCACGACGGCGTGTTCCGCAAACCGGAACACCGCCTTGGGATCAGACAACAAAACGGACGTATCCAGTACATACGTCCGTTCGGTGGTGCTGGTGTCCTTTATCGCGGATGCCTGGGCGGCCTTCTGGTTCGGGCGGTTTACTGTGGGCACTTGCACTCCATTCCCGAGTGGCTGGCACTCGGATACTGTCGCACAGACGGCCATTTTGTATTGCGAAACGATCTTTCGTGGCCGTCTCGATCAGGCGCCATACCTGATGATTATGAAACTACGGCGAGGTGCCGCAAACAACCCCAGCGACACGCCCCCGTGCACGTAACGCCCATGTGAACAGTTCGCGACGGAGAGGCTGGGCGGCTGGGCGGCTGGGCGCTAGGTGCTGCGGAGGCTGAGAAACGCGGCCCGGAGCATTGCGAACGTCTCTGCGCTCGTGGTGACGTGCGCGCTCAGCCTGACCCGGCCTGCGCGAGTCGTCGCGGTCACGCCGTGGTTGTAGAGCGAGGCGGTGAGGGTCGTGAGCCGGTCGGCTGGCGGGTCGAGGGCGCGGATCCCGGCGCGCTGGGTGGGGGGCCGCGCCGGGCCGGTCGGGATACCGAACACGG